>JBOIBD010000182.1:0-4648 GCA_050739415.1 Gammaproteobacteria bacterium
ACCTGGAGCCCATGACCGGAATCGAACCGGTGACCTCGTCCTTACCAAGGACGTGCTCTACCGACTGAGCTACATGGGCGCTGTAAACTTGCCGCCCCTGCACCCGTTCGACCCTGGAGCGGGTGATGGGAATCGAACCCACATCATCAGCTTGGAAGGCTGAGGTTCTACCATTGAACTACACCCGCATGTGTCCATTGGATACCCGAACCTGCCAACGAGGGACTTTCGAAACTCAAGGTTCTGGTGGAGGGGGAAGGGTTACTCCGGGCATCCTGCCCTCCGCCCCTCCAGGGCCAGCACCGCTACGCGGCGCTGTTCAAAATCGCTCCAGGCGATTTTGTCAAACCTTCCCGGTTCTCATCCTTCCCACGCCTCGACCAGATGTCCATGGGAATAATCAATGCAATCCCATGTTCGAGCACACGTTTCTGGTGGAGGGGGAAGGATTCGAACCTTCGTAGGCGTAAAGCCAGCAGATTTACAGTCTGCCCTCGTTGGCCGCTTGAGTACCCCTCCACAGACGAAGCCGCGAATTGTCTGATAAATCACGGATTTGTGTCAACCGTTAAACCGGCTGCAACCGCTGTCCCGCTGGTACCAACACCTTCACTTATACTTGAAAGCAGGCCCGGTGCTCGAAACGCGCAATTCCCATACCAGCGGTTTTAGGGGCGGGACTACCTCAGGCGAGGGGTCTTTTGGCATTGCGAGATACACGGCAAAAAAACGAAAGCGTCAACGCGCCCCAACCCCCAGAGTTCATCAGCAGTACAGCAGCCAGTACGCCGAATCGCCGCGCGCCGGCTTGAACTTCAAATTTCGGGATTCTTGCTCCAGCAGAGCCGAATGACTCGCAACGTGTTGAGGGCCAGTCAATGGTGCCGGCAGAGAGAATCGAACTCCCGACCTTTGGTTTACAAAACCACTGCTCTACCAGCTGAGCTATGCCGGCTTGTTTGGAATAACAGTCATAATTCTAACAGAACGTATTCAGTATCAATGCCGTGGGGAGTCGCAAACCAAGCGCTCGATACTCACATCTCCCTCATTCAGATCAGAGAATGTGCTCGCCGGAGGCAGCTGATTTTCAATGCTATGGGCATCCAGCCAGTAACTGGGTGAATCACGGAAACGCTCAGTCAACAACGGATGGTAGCCCAGAGCACGGATTTTCTTCTGGTGGGTCAGTGCGCCGTAACGATCACTGTACACGCCAAGCGAGATAGCATTACGATTAGCCTCACTTGTGACCACATAGATATCTTTCACACCGCGTGTTTTCAGCAGTTTTGCCACGGCATCCGCCTCGCGTTGCGATCCGAAGGGCGGCAGGTAAACCCAGTAACCCAGCCGTACGTTCCCCAGAACCATGCGCCGGGTGACACTGGCGCCGTTTTTTTGTAAGCGCTCGACGCCGGTTTGTGCAGCCTGGATATCCGGGAACGGCCCATAGGTCGCACAACCTTCTCCAGGTACGTGGTTTGCAGCATGCGTGGACGTGCTTGCAGACGTTGAGTCCGACGCGGCAGTGTCGGCGAGAGATTGCCGTTCGGCCGGTGTCAGGTCCGCGATCAACTTGAGTGGCTGCACAGGCGGCAAGGGTGTGGCGTGGGTTTGCGCTGGAGTGGGTGAGCGCAGCCACCCAAACCAGATGAACGCCACCATGTTGGCGATCACCAGGATGAGAAACACTGTTCGCATCATGCTTGCCGCTCCGCCAATATCGCCAGCCCTACCAGCACCAGATGGGGTACCAGTGTAAACCGCCCTTGCAACTGTGGCTGCAACTGCTCGGCATCACCCCCCGTCAACAGGAATACTGTCTGCGCCCCTTGTTGCGAACGGATTTGCATCGCGGTCCGTTCAATGAAGCCTGTAGCAGCATAGACGATACCTGCCGTCACGGCGCTGCGGGTATCGTGCGCATAAAGTGTGGCCTGTGCACCCGGTTCAAACGCAATCGCTGCCGCCGCATCCGCCAGCGCGCGATGCATGACACCGATACCGGGTGCGATGAGTCCGCCTAGATGCAGGCCCTCACGTGTCAGCGTGTCCACCGTGATCGCGGTGCCGCAGCCGATTACACACACTGGACCGCGAAACCGTTGATGGGCGGCAATCATCGCCGCCCAGCGGTCTGATCCGAGTTGCTTTGGATTGCGATAGCCGTTGGTAACGCCAGCGGCTTGCGCTGCCGGCACCACAAATTCAGGTGTGAGTTTGAAATGTTCCCGAGCCTGCGCAGTTAGATTCTCCGCCATCGTTTTACCCGCCACGTTGGCAATGATGATTCGTTCAGGTCGAGGCAGTGCGGCCCAAGCTTGCCTCAGTACGTCATCGACCGATTTGGCTGTGTGTAGCGCCGCACTGTGGTCAAATAGTTCTTGGTCACGGCATAGCGCCCACTTGATACGGGTATTGCCGGCATCCACCAGCAAAATCATGACTGAATCCTCAGAGAAAGATCGCCGGACACGAAGCGGCGTGTACCGGCGTCCGTGCGCAACAGCAGCGCACCGTCCTGGTCCACACCCAGCGCCATACCTTCGATGATTTGCTGTTGAAAATGCAGGTTCACGGGCCGGCCAGCCGCGAGATCCAGCGCGCGCCAGTCGGCAGTGAACGCGTCGAAACCTTGCACTGCGAATAGTTGCAACACAGTCATCAGCTCTTCAATCAATGCAGCTGCAAGGCGATTCCGATCAGCTGTTTTGCCCGGAACCAGTGCCGCCAAATCCGACCAGGGCTGACCGATGGTCTCTGCCGCCATCCTCGGCATACGCACATTGATGCCGATGCCGATCACCGAACGCACCTGGCCTGGCGGTTCGCCCTGCATGTCCACGAGTATGCCCCCCAATTTTTTCCCAGAAACCATCAGATCATTCGGCCATTTAATCCCAATATCAAAAACTTCCAGCGCACTCAAGGCGCGCACTGCAGCGATCGCGGCTACCATGCCGAGCGCGGTAAACCCGGGCGGTAGATCATCGAACTGCCAACCGAACGACATATATAAATTGGCGGCGAACGGTGAAATCCATTGGCGACCGCGGCGACCGCGGCCAGCGGTCTGCCATTCGGCAAGACACACGGCCGGAAATTGCAACGGCTGCGCCATGAGCCAAGTCGAAGTTGAATCTACCTGATCCAAGATTGTGAGCGCGTGCAGGCATTCTCGGTTAGCCTGCGTGAGCCCTGCACGGATTTGTTTCGCATCGAGTAGCTGCATGGGCATCGCCAGCCGATAACCGCGTCCCGGTACGGAAAATACTTCGAGACCTTGAGATTTGATCTGATGCACGTGTTTCCAGACAGCACTGCGACTGATGTGCAGTACGCGCGCGAGCTGCTCACCGGAATGAAACGAGCCATCAGCAAGCGTGCGGATGATGTCGTGAGCGGTTTGCGACACAGCGTGCTTGAACCCGCGATCCGTCAGCGCAGCCGGCGCAGCAGCATGACACGTTCGAAACGGTGTTCCGTACCGGACAAAAGTCGGCTGATATTGCTGCGATGGGTATAAAGGATGAACAGCGCCATGACAAGACCGAACCAGAACAGTGGCGCGCCATCCCCTAGAACGATCACCGCATAGACCGGCACGGAGCAGGCGGCCAGAATAGTCGCGAGCCCCGCGTAGCCGCTCAATACCAGCACCAGCGCCCAAACGATGAGGGCAGCAATCAACGCCGGCCAAGAGAGCATGACCAGCACGCCTAGAAATGTGGCCATACCCTTGCCCCCGTGAAAGCGGAAAAATATCGGGAACACATGTCCCAGCATGGCAGCAACGCCGCAGACTACGGCGCTCCAACTGATACTAAGCATATGGCTGGATGCAAACAGATGCGGCACTACTCCGGCCGCCAGCACGCCCTTGCCTGTATCTATAAGCATCACCCACAGGGCGAAAGTTTTTCCCTGGGTGCGCAGCGCATTGGTGCTGCCCGCATTGCCGCTGCCTTGCGTGCGGATATCCACACCGCCGTACAATTTGCCCACGATCAGGCTGCCAATAAGCGAGCCCAGCAGGTAGGACACAATGATTCTGATAATCAGCGCCGACATAGCCGCTTGCGCCTGCTTGTGAACGAGGCGCTCATTTTAGCAGGGCGAATGCTCCCCGCGGCTTGCAGGCGAGCAGTGGGTGTTCAACAATCAGGCATCCAAAGGAAGCGGCAAAGCTCATGACCACGGACTCGGACCGCCTGGCTGAAGACATCCTGCTGGCCATGCGCCGCATCATGCGCAGCATGGATATTTCCAGCCGCCAGCTCATCAGCGAGCATGGCCTCACTACGCCGCAACTCATTTGTCTGCAAAGATTACAGGATCAAGGACCCATGACTACGGGTAAGTTGGCGCAGGCAATCGCCTTGAGCTCAGCCACGGTGACCGGCATCCTCGACCGGCTAGAGCTGCGTGGCCTGGTGACGCGTGAACGCCGCCCTGAGGATAAGCGCCGAGTGGTGGTGGCGGTGACCGTAGCCGGGGCAGCGGCCACAGAAGCGGCGCCCTCGCATCTGGCGAAACGTTTCACCGAGGCACTTGCACGACTGCCAAAAGATGACCGCGGCGAAATACTGCGCGTGATCCAGTATCTTGCGGATCTGGCCGATATGCGGAGCAGTGATAAATAATC
>JBOIBD010000183.1:0-4617 GCA_050739415.1 Gammaproteobacteria bacterium
TAAGTAACAGGATCGATGTCGGACTGGTCGCTGGCGTGGATTTCTAACTGACGACCCAGTGATCTGGCAGTGTCATTCGCGATGATCGCAATTGCACCATTTCCGGTGCCGATATCCAGTACGCGTGCGCCATTCTCAAAAGACTTGAAGTATTCCTGCCAGATATCTACCAACGGTATTGGATACCCAATACCGGCACCAGCCAGCGAGCATACCAGACGTAAACCTTTCCAGTAGGAACTCCTTATATCCGTAGAATCCCTTGGATCCTGTTTTGTTATCGTTACCAGTAATCCTTTTTTCGAACTTTTCATGTTTCCTTTGATGATTCCGGAAACACTTATAGGCAATACTGCTGACGCTCATCGAATAGGATCAGGACATTCCCGTGCTTGAGATGCTGCAGGCTGAAGTCGCCAAAGCTAAAGACAAATTCCATGAATGCCATGGCCTCGCTGTATAGCCCACAAACCGGCTTTGTACACTGGATGCTGGGCGCGCGCAGTTTGTCACCGCTGGAAGTCGTTGTCGGCAACGGACTGTTGTCCGAGGCATAGCTGCAAATCAACCACAACGTCATCTTCAATAATTTCACGGCAACCTCGCGCACCGCATATCCCGCCGTGCTGAAACTGGTGGGCGAAGAATTCTTCGATGGCGCATCCGCGCGCTACATCCGCGAATACCCCTAGACCAGCGGCAATCTGCAGGATTACGGTACCGCTTTTTTCGGAATGTCTGGCTGCAGTACCTGAAGCGACGGCACCGTCCTATCTCGCCGACATGACCCAGCTCGCATGGCTACGCAGCAAGCCTATCTCGCCACCGTGCTGTGCAACAAGCAAGCTGGGTTGCATCTGACACTGGATCCAGGCAGCTGACCCATGTGCAACATTATTTGTTGAAGCGCATGCATCGACAAGGCGGCCCCGTTGCCGGGGCCGTGTCCCTGTCATGCTCAATCACCTATTATCAGTTTAGAACTTCACTCCCACGTTGGCGTAGAAGTACCGGCCCGGTACGCGGTTGTAGGCCGGATTGAAGCTGTTGAGAAAGGCTGACACGCTCGACGGCGGGTTCCGATCCAGGAAGTTCTGTATGCCCAGGGTGAAATCGGTGTTCCAGCTGTCCATGTGGTAGGTGCCTTCGATATCCGAATACGTCACCGAACCGATGTGGTTGTCCGCCACGTTTTGCGAGACGCCCTGGGGGCCGTACGTCTTAAGCGGCCCGTTGACACCATTGTAGGTGCAGACCGCGGTAATGTTGCTCACCTCGGAATTAGCACACGGTTCAATCATGTGATCAATAAAGTACTCGCTCAGCATCGCCGACCAGTCGCCATAATGCCAGCCAAGTTTCAGATTGGCGCGGCGTTTCGGAAAAGAGGATCCCCAGCCCGCCAACTTACTGGTAGCAAAACCCGAAGGACTCCCGGAATTCGGCACGGTCGCATTGAAGTCTTTGAGGAAGGTCATATTCAAGCCCAAGTCGAAATCACCGATAGAGGTGCTCGGGAACTTGTAATGCGTGCTGATATCGTAACCATCTGTCATCGTGGAGCCGATGTTCTGGTTGGTGTTGTTGATGGCATTGATCACGCCGCCACCGAGCACCTGAATCAGCTTGCAGTAAGACTGCACGTTATTGATGTAGCAACCGTTGACAATGTTTTGCGGCCCGATGGAACCCACAGTGTTCACCAGGTTGATGTGGTAATAGTCCACGCTGATGTCCCAGCCCGGCATCCAGCCGGGGTTGTACACAAACCCCACGGTCTTGGAGATAGAGCGCTCTGGCGTCAAGTTGGCGTTGCCGCCAGATATGGTGCCAATCTGGCCGTTGAGTTGTTGCTTACCGAGCAGGTGGCCATTCGAAACGCAATACTTGGCGTCGGGGTTACGGGGTGGGCCGCCTGGCGCGATGGATGAGCACGGGTCGCTCACTGTCGGGAAACCTTCATCCGCGCCGGAGAAGAACTCGCTCACGCTCGGCAGCCGGAAGCCTTGTGACCAGGAGCCGCGCAACAACAGATCATCGGTGGCCTGCCAGCGCAGCGCCGCCCGCGCTGTGCTGGTGTGATCCGCACCTGGTACGTATACATTGCCAGTACCGACACCACCCCACTTGAATTGTGACCAGCGGTTGGCCACGTCCAAGCTCACGTCCTTCATGAACGGAGCATTGCTCACCAGCGGAATGTTGAACTCCACATACTGTGCGTTGGTCGCTTCACGACCGCTAGTAGGTTGGCTCGGGTTATCGGTGGATATTCCGGCAGACACGAGGGCATCGGGCTGGAATTGGCCGTCGGTCTCCAGGTACTCATAGCCCATGGCCACACCCACCGGACCCGCAGGCAGGTTGAACAGTTGGTCGTTGCTGATATCCGCATTGTAATTGCGAGTGTTGCCTAGAATGGTGGTGTGCTCGATAAACGAGAGGTAAGCCAACTGTGCCGGCGTGATGCTACTCAGACCACCCGTCGTGGCTCCACCGAACAGGTTCAATGGCACGCAGCCGGCCTGCGTGGGGCAGTTCGAACTCAGCGAATTCTGCAAGTTCGCATAGTTGAACCCCCCGTAGGTGATCTCTTCGTGGTTTTCACGGCCGTAACTGGAATGCATATCCCAGTCCCACTCACTGCCCAGTGTGTCGAAGTAGCCATTCAACCCCATGGAGATGTGGTAATCGTCGTAATCTTGTGTGGTTATCCGATCTCCCGCTTCGAGTGTCCGACGGAACAGCCCATACAAAGTTGAGCCGGTGGTGTCACACGTGGGCGAACCGTAGGCAGCGCACCAGGTGGCGAATTGCGGCTGGCTGGGAAAATAGGGCACCAGGTCCACGCCGAAGGGGTTGTAGGGATTGCCGGCGCCGACGCCGACGTTGACGCCGGCATTGGTAAAACCGTTATCTATGTATCCAAGGAACAGCGGTTCAGGCGCACTCGCTTGTGACGACGAGCGGTTGTTGAACAGCACCTGCGAGGTAAACGTCAGGTTGTCCGCCAAGTCATAATGGCCCTGGGTGTAGAAACTGGTGGTCTCAAGTGGCGTCAGCAGGTAGTTGGACGGCGCATAGTTGTACGTATCTGCACCAGTAAAATTCGTGAACTGGTTCAGCCCCGGCGCCTTATTGCCGTAGGTGCCCGGCGCGATCGTGGTCAAATCGCATAAGCCGCTGGTAGGCGTCGGGGTAATGCTGCTGCCAGCTGCTATGGCCTTGTTGCATGCCGACCCCCCGAGGAGCAGGAATCGTCCGGCTGGGGTTGCACTGCTGCCGCCGCCCACGCCAAACAGCGCCACATTGGATATGGTGCGGTTGCCGGATGAGACCGGCTGCTGATTGGTGTAGGACACGTTCAGCACAAGCCCCGAATGGTCGTTGGACGTACCGATGGTGAAATTATAGGCTTGGTCCTTGCCGTCCCAACCGCCACCTCTCGAGTGGCCGTCGTACATGCCCATATAGGCATTGGCTTCGGCGCCATTGAAGTTCTTGATGGTAATGATATTGATTACACCTGAGATGGCGTCCGAACCGTAAATGGCCGAAGCGCCATCCTGCAGAATCTCGATGTGGTCTATGATCGAGGTGGGGATGGTGTTCAAGTCGACTATATTACTGATGTCGGTGGAAATACGATGGCCATCGATCAAGACCAGCAGTCGCTGTGAGCCCAGGTTGCGAAGGTTTATGTCGGCTGTTCCATCGTTGCCGTTATTGACTAGAAGGTTCGTGCTGCCGCCAACCGAAGTGAGGCTTTGCAGCACATCGCCAATACGAGTAAACCCGGATTGCTTGATCTGCTGAGCGGTGATGATGGTGATGGGTTGCGCAGTCTCGACGCTGGTGCGTTTGATGCGTGTGCCCGTGACCTCGATCTTGCCAAGCTGTGCAGTATTGGCGTTCTGGTTTTGATTCGCGGTACTTTGGGCCGCATCCTGGGCAAATACTACCGGAGCCGCTAAAGCTGAGACTGCCCCGGCAACCAAAGCGTAACGCACGGCTTTGCTGATTAAATCGAATTTCATGTTTAATTCCTCATGGTAAGGACATTTTGGATTGACCGAACGTGCAGCTCACCAAGCACAATCGATCACAGAACCACATCTCGAAACTTCGCATGTATGTTTTTCACAACAAATAAATCCCTAATGGATAACACGAAACCATAATTTGTATCAAAAATGTATCGGCGCTATTTCCGAGTGAATTATGATCGGTAATGGAAATAGTTTCAGTCGAATAAGCGGAGAATTCGAGGTGTTCAAAGACAGCTATCTACCAACGGCGTATTGAAATCATACTTCAAGACACAGATATCACTGGTTCGTACAATATTTTCTTACCAACGTGCTTAATTCACTCAAGTCTGTCGCTGTTTAGAATCATCGAAAACATAAAAGGCCTGAAAAGTTATGAACTATGCTTGGTTGAAGGCGATGACGATTAGAGATGACGAGAGAACTGAAAATACGCATGAATGGGGGGTGTAAGAAAGTTTGTGTAAACGGTCAACCGGCAGGATACTGCCGCTACTCTATAAGGAGTGATTATGACCGTTTCCAACAAACCATTGCCAGCGGATCTGATTGACGGACTGCTGGCTGA
>JBOIBD010000184.1:0-4606 GCA_050739415.1 Gammaproteobacteria bacterium
CTCAGAAATTCCATTCGTGCTGAGTTAGTCGAAGTATGAACGGAATGTTCTTCATGTGTTGTGTCTGAATCCACCCTTCGACAAGCTCAGGGCGAACGGGATAATTAAATCTTGGTTCTTCATGCGAGCCAACTTTGCGGTGTGCCGAACAGGATGCGGAAACAACTGCCACCGTCCGTGCGCCGCTCGTAGGTGAGCCGCGCACGATTACATTCGCAGAGTTCCCGCGCGATGAAAAGCCCCAGGCCGGTGCCGCGGGGATTGGATGTATAGAACGGTTCGAAGATGTGCTCGGTGATCTCGTTCGGCACACCGGCGCCGCGGTCCAGGATCGCGAGCTCGATGGCACCCGGCGCGGGCAGTAGGCCGATGCGGTATTCGATGAGCGGTGGGCTGCCATCCGCGGGTTGGCCATAGCGCAGCGCGTTTTCCGACAGGTTCCAGGCGATCTGGTACAGGTGCGCCGGGTCCACGCGCACGCGCACGTCGTCCTCGGTATCCATGCGCACTGCCAGGGCTTGGCCGTTGAGTCCCTGACGGTCGCGGAACTCCGCCACGAAATCCTTGAGCCAGCGGCTGAGTTCCAGTTCTTCCGCACGCGTGGTCTCGCGACGCGACAGTTGCAGGATGGTCTCGACCATGCGTTCCATGCGTTGCACATGTTCGTTGATGATTTCAGTGAAGCGCCGGTCGTCGCCATGCAGGTCGCGGGATTCCGCCAGCAACTGGTTGGCATGGCTGATGGCGGCGAGCGGGTTGCGGATTTCGTGGGCGATACTGCCGGTGAGGCGCCCGAGCGCGGCGAGCTTCATCTGTCGCACCTGTTCAGTCACCAGGCTGGAATCTTCGAGAAAAATCAGGGTGCCGGCGGTGTCTTCCGGCGTCAGCTTGGTGAAATGCGGTATCACAGGTTTGCCATCTTCGGAATTGAACGCAGTGGAGTTCTGATAATCATCCTTGCGCCAGCCGTCCAGTTCCTGCTTGAGCCGTGCTGATAAATCGCTGATATGGAAGTCATGTGCCTGCGGTTTATTGAAGTTGGCGAGCGCGGCTTCGTTGATGAGCCGCACCTTGTCATCTTTGTCCACCACCACCACGCCGGTGCGCATGCGGCGGATGATGTAATCGTTGAGCTGTGCCAGGTTGTGCAGGTCCACACCGCGCTGCGTCGCCAGCGCTTCACTTTCGCGCAGACGCCGGCCCAGATAGGAGCCGGAGACCGCGGCGATGAATAGGATCAGACCGAGAAGACCGACTTGAAAATAACCTGCCGCTGCAGCGTTGGCATACAGGATCATGTAGGTGTGATCGGCCAGGACCAGCAGCGTGGCAATGGCTGCATAGATGACACTGGTGCGCCAGGGAAGTAGAACGCTGTTGGCGACGATGAACACGAACAGCAAGCTGCCTAGACCGCTGGCGGGTCCACCGCTGGCGTGCATGAGCAGCATGACTGCGATGATGTCGGCGACCAACTGGATCTGGGCTTGCAGCGCGAAGCCCGGCTGCCGCTTGTATAGACTGATGCCGGTGAGCACGCCGTAGGCGAGATAGACGACACCGGTCCACAGGAACAGATCCGGAAAACTCGTGCCCATCAACCGTGATGAGCCGCTCGAATACACAAGGATAACCAGGATGCCGACCAGCAGACGATAGACATTGAGCAGGCGCAGCAGACGCCACGGCATGACGTTAATAGCGGGGTACGTCGCGCTTGATTGAGATGTGGGGCTGGTTGTGATGAGCGGCGTGCTCACGCTGTTTGCCTGCCTTTGCGAATAGCGGCTGTTTGCCTCAAAATAGCGTCTTTCCTCCCCATTCTAGAACTCGTCACATGAACCTGCACGAATATCAGTCGAAACAATTGTTTGCAGCATACGGCATCCCGGTTCCGAATGGCCGTCCAGCGAAATCCGCGGCCGAAGCCGTGGACGCCGCACAAGCACTGGGCGGTGCGCTTTGGGTGGTGAAAGCCCAGGTGCACGCGGGTGGCCGCGGCAAGGCCGGCGGCGTGAAATTGTGCCGCAGCGCAGATGAAGTGCGAGCCGCAGCCGAAGGCATGCTGAACCGGCGCCTCGTGACTCACCAGACCGGTCCCGAAGGTCTGCCTGTCAACAATCTATTGATCGAGGCTGGTTCGGATATCGCGCGCGAATTGTATCTCTCGGTGCTGGTGGATCGCACCCGCGAGCAGCTGGTCTTTATGGCATCCGCCGCCGGCGGCATGGAGATCGAGGAAGTGGCCGCGAAAACACCGGAGAAAATCGTCCGCGTGCACGTGCATCCGGCCACCGGCATCCAGCCTTACCAGATTCGTGAACTGGCTTTCGCGCTCGGCATCACCGACAAGAATCAGGCGACGACGTTCAGCAAGATCGTGAGCGGCCTGTACCGGCTGTTCATGGAGAAGGACGCGAGCCTGGTGGAAGTGAATCCACTCATCGTTACCACCGACGGCCGGGTGCTGGCGCTGGACGCGAAAGTGAATCTGGATGACAACGCGCTGTTCCGGCATCCGGATCTGGCTGCCATGCGTGATGTAACGCAGGAAGATCCGCGCGAGAGCGAAGCGCGCCAACATGAACTCAATTATGTTTCGCTCGACGGCAATATCGCCTGCATGGTGAACGGCGCCGGCCTTGCTATGGCCACCATGGACATCATTAAACTGTACGGCGGCACACCTGCGAATTTTCTCGATGTAGGCGGCGGTGCTACCACCGAACGCGTAACCGCGGCCTTTAAGCTGATTCTGTCCAACCAGAGCGTCAAGGCGATTCTGGTGAATATTTTCGGCGGCATCGTGCGTTGCGACTTGATCGCTGAGGGCATCATCAATGCCGTGAAGGGCGTGGGCGTGCGCGTACCGGTAGTGGTGCGGCTCGAAGGCACCAATGTGAAACAGGGCAAGGCGTTGTTGGCCAAGAGTGGTCTCGCGATTACGCCAGCCAACGATCTTACCGACGCGGCGAAGAAGGTCGTGGCATCCATAAAATGATTTTGTGGGAGCGGTGGTCTCCACCGCGATTGCTTTGATTTGTGGGAGCGACGATATTCGTCGCGATAATCGCGGTCGGGACGACCGCTCCTACATCAGAACAGTTATCCAGATGCATTTAGGAAAGAATTCTGAGGAATAAAAAATGAGTATTTTGGTTAACAAGAACACTCGCGTCATTTGCCAGGGCTTTACAGGCAAGCAGGGCACATTCCACTCACAGCAAGCCCTCGCCTACGGCACCCAACTGGTGGGCGGTGTGACTCCCGGTCGCGGCGGCGAGAAACATCTGGATCTGCCGGTGTTCAACACCGTATTGGACGCGGTGAAAAAAACCGGCGCGCAGGCCAGCATGATCTACGTGCCAGCACCGTATGCGGCGGACGCGATCCTGGAAGCCGCCGATGCCGGCATCAAGATCATCGTGTGCATCACCGAGGGCATTCCGGTCACCGACATGGTGCGCGTGAAAGCCGCGATCCGCGATCAGGATTGCGTGCTCATCGGTCCCAATTGTCCGGGTATCATCACGCCCGATGAGTGCAAGATCGGCATCATGCCCGGCCACATCCACAAAAAAGGCCGCGTGGGCATCGTGTCGCGCTCCGGCACACTCACATATGAAGCGGTTTTTCAAACTACCAATCTGGGACTCGGCCAGTCCACTTGTGTGGGTATTGGCGGCGATCCGGTGCGTGGCATGAGCTTCATTGACGTGATCGCGCGCTTCAACGCCGACCCGCAGACCGAGGGCATCCTCATGGTGGGCGAAATCGGCGGTTCCGACGAAGAAGCCGCGGCCGAGTACATCCGGAAGAATGTGAAGAAGCCAGTGGTCGCCTACATCGCCGGAGTCACCGCGCCCGCAGGCAAGCGCATGGGCCATGCCGGCGCAATCGTGTCGGGCGGCAAGGGCACCGCACAGGCCAAGTTCGAGGCGCTGGAAGCCGCAGGTGTGAAAACCGTGCATTCACCGGCGGAACTCGGCAGCGCCATGGCAAAACTGCTCAAGGGCAAGCGTAGCAAGGCCACGCACAAAACGGCGGCGAAGGCGCATCGTCCTGCCAAGCCAGCAAAGTCTGGGCGTAAGTCAGCATCCAAGAAGAAAAAGAGTCGTGCGCGTCGTTAATATCCTAATTCAAGTATGATTTGGAGAAACATTCCCCACTTCGGCAGTGGGGATTTTCTTTTTACCCGTAGCGCGAGCCGAGCACTGGACTGAGCAAATGTAGCCCGTAAGGGGCGAAGCCAGGATGGCGAGCTCGCGCGACCGGCACAGGGATGTGCCGTGAGCGCGACTATGCAGCGAAGGAAGGGCGCAGGGCAGCCACCGTTTCGGTGGCCCGCGCTTCGGGGGAATGGTTTTGGTGACTTTTGCCGAAACAAAAGTCACCCGTCATGCGGGACGAAACCCGCAGTAAATATCTTTGCTTCTATTTTTTACAATGACACAAACACTTCGCATCGTCATGGCCCAGCTCAATCTCCTGGTGGGGGATGTGGCGGGCAATGTGGAGCAAGTCCTGGCGGCCGCGCAGCACAGCCGCGATGAATTCCATGCGCAGCTTGTAGTATTTCCCGAACTCACGCTCACCGGCTATCCCC
>JBOIBD010000185.1:0-4597 GCA_050739415.1 Gammaproteobacteria bacterium
GAAAGCGGTGGAGATAGAGAGATCCAGGAGGCATGAAGGTAGCGCCAGGGTAGCTCTATTTTTATGTGCCGTTGAAAGCACGTAGGTCCAATCATAATTAGAGAAATTTGGTATGCACGGAGTTATACGGAGGATCGCAGGATATCAGCGTAATTCGATGAAACTGGATAAATTAATTTGACATCATGGTCTAATGAAAGTCATATGATCATGCATCGTAAGTTCATAGAATATCGTCATGGAATTTGACACATGCCCAAAATGTGGCTATCGGCGTCAGCCGAAAGACGCTAGGCCTTTTGTAGAATGTCCGCGTTGTGGAATCGTCTTTGTTAAATACGCGAAATACAACGGTGGGCAAGTTGTGAATCAAGCGGTTAGCACGGATATTACTCCGGTAGAAGCGTCGAATACGCCCTGGCACCAGGCGTTGAAGAAGCGTTTGCTGGAGACACCCGAAAAGCCGGATCGCGGCATACTCATTCTTGAAGCGGTGGTGTTTAGCCTGTTCTTTATTTGGGGAATCCGACTCATCGCCTATGGCTGGCGAGGCTTCGGAATAATGCAGTCATTTTTGCACCTCGCCAATTTGCCTTTCCATGAATTTGGACACGTCCTGTTTAGTCCGTTCGGCCATTGGGTCATGTTGCTGGGCGGCAGCCTGTTCCAATGCCTGCTGCCGGCACTGCTGTGCCTGTTTTTTCTGCTGCGCGAGCATAATCCATTTGCAGCATCTTTTTGCCTTTGGTGGATGGGCGAGAACTTTCTCGACGTCGCACCGTATATCGGCGATGCGCGCGCGATGAATTTGCCCCTGATAGGTGAATGGAACGAAACGACGGCAGCGATGCACGTCCTCAGGCACGATTGGCACAATCTTCTTGAACCGCTCGGGCTGTTGTCCTGGGATCACTGCCTGGCGGCATTGGCGCATACGATTGGCGCCGGACTCATGATTCTGGCGTGGCTGTGGGGCAGCGCTTGGCTTTGGAGAGCATGGCAGCGAGCACGGATGGAAAACATCCAGCTGCCAGCCGACAGACTGTGAATGCTGAGTGGCCTAAGCCAGGAGATTAGCGGCTTTGTTATGTAGCTAATGGTTGCGGAGCTCGGGCATAAAAAAAATGATCAGTGCTAAGGCAATCCAGGCGGCGACCGAAAACCAGAACGAAACGGGACTGTCGTTGCGCGAGGCGCGGAAGATACTCAAATTTATATTGCCAGTCATGACAGAATAGCCCGCAAAACAGAATGCTGCGATCCCCAGTAGCCTGAAAATCCCCGCATCAGAAGTCATACATCTAACCCTCCAAAGCCGACGTTATTTATCTGAAACGAGGTCAAGGTAAAGCCAGTGTAGTTCATGAATCAGTATAATTCGACGATGATGGGAGTATGGTCAGAAGGTCGTTCCCAGCCGCGTGGTTCCTTGTCAATGTGGACCGCAGTTGCGCGTTCGGAGAGTGCCGGCGATAACAGGATGTGATCTATGCGCATGCCGAAATCGCGCTGAAAACCGGCAGCGCGGTAATCCCACCAACTGTAATGACCGCCATCCTGCTCGAATTGCCGGAAGCTGTCTTTCAAGCCCAGCGCCAGTAACCCACGAAATGCCTCGCGTTCCGGTGTACTTACCAGCACTTGGCCTTGCCATGCTTCGGGGTCATGTACGTCGCGGTCTTCAGGTGCGACATTCAAGTCTCCCAACACCACGAGTTGCGGTTGCTCGCTGAGCAATACTTTGAGCCAGCGATTCAATGCCTTGAGCCATTTCAGCTTGTATTGGTATTTGTCCGAATCCACAGTTTGGCCGTTGGGTACGTACAGATTTAGAACGAGTAGGTTACCGACGTTCGCGGCCAGCACACGCTTCTGTGCATCCTCGAAATTAGGTAGTGCCGTTGCCCTTACGTTCAGCGGAGTGCGCGAGAGCAGGGCCACACCGTTATAGGTAGGCTGGCCGGAAAACGCTACTTGATAACCTGCGCGCTGGAATTCGACTACCGGGAAATCCCGATCCTCGGTCTTGGTTTCCTGCAACGCCAACACATCCGGCTTCTCGCTTGCCAGCCACTTGAGCACGTGCGGCAGGCGGACGCGGAGACTATTCACATTCCAGGTCGCTATTTTCATGATTGAGTTGTTCTCTCAAGAACCTTCCCTGGTGAGCCGGCCAGCCCAGCCATCCATGGCTAGGCGTTCGGCGGCGCGAAGCAGTACTTCGCGTATATCCGCCTCACCCAGGTAGCTATCTTCATGGCTGTGCTCTTTGCACGCGGGAGCGACAATATTGTGGGAGCGGTGGTCTCCACCGCGATTTCATGAATATCGTGGCGAATATCGCCCCTCCCACAAAACCAAGAAATGCAACACGCAAATCGGTCCTGTAATCGCGGTAACATGCCGCGTTATAAATATGGTTCATGCCGCGATGCCGTTTAGTTTCAGGAAGGCATCCAATGTCGGCTCCCGGCCGCGGAATTCCACAAACAATTCCATGGCTTCGCGGCTGCCGCCTTGTCCCAAGATGGTATCCATGAAACGCCGGCCCGTGGCGCGATTGAAGATGCCGGTTTCCTCGAATGCGGCATACGCATCTGACGCCAGCACCTCGGCCCAAAGGTAACTGTAATAGCCTGCCGCATAGCCACCGGCGAAAATATGCGAGAAGCTGTGGGCAAAGCGATTCCAGTCCGGAACCGGCACTACACTCACCTTACGGCGTACCTCGGCGAGGGTATTTTCGATGAAGTCCACGCCAATATCCGCATCCGCATGCAGGTGCAGGCTGAAATCGAACAGACCGAATTCCAGTTGCCGCAACATGAACAGCGCAGTATGAAATTGGCGCGCCGCCAACAGTTTTTGGTATAACGCATCTGGCAGTGGCTCGCCGGTTTGATAGTGGCCGCTGACCAGCGCCAGCCCTTCTCGGGTCCAGGCGAAGTTCTCGTGAAACTGGCTCGGCAGTTCCACCGCATCCCAAGCCACGCCGTTGACCCCGGCCACTGAAGGGTAATCCACCTGCGTCAGTAAATGGTGCAGGCAATGACCACATTCGTGGAACAGGGTCACCACGTCGTCGTGGCTCAATAGCGAAGGCGCCACGCCCGTCGGTGGTGGGAAATTGCAGGTGAGATAGGCCGCCGGTACCTGTATGCCTTGTGGGCTGCGCCGACGGCTCAAGGCATCATCCATCCAGGCACCGCTACGCTTGCCCTTGCGCGTGAATAAATCCAGATACAGCCGGCCGCGCAATGTGCCGGATTCGTCGTGAAGCTCGTAAAGCCTCACATCCGGATGCCATACCTCTGCGTCAGCTGC
Organism: Gammaproteobacteria bacterium; assembly: GCA_050739415.1. Lineage (GTDB taxonomy): Bacteria > Pseudomonadota > Gammaproteobacteria > Natronospirales > REEB76 > REEB76. Next base: position 3,325 of record JBOIBD010000185.1, read on the forward strand.
TTCCCGCAAGCGGATGCCGTACAATTTCTGCATGAGGGCGAACAAGCCAGAGCGCACCCGTTCCACTGGAAAATACGGTCGCAGCACTTCATCAGATATGGCAAAACGTTCCTCGCGCAATTTTTCCGCGTAATAGCTCATGTCCCAGGCGGCGAGCTGCGCCAAGCCGTCCCGTTGACGTGCGTAGTCCCGTAATTCCGCGAATTCACGCTGGCCGGCTTGCCGGCAACGTTGCACCAGATCTTCGAGAAAGGTAGTCACCTCCTCGGGCGTACGCACCATCTTGCTGGCGAGGGAGTATTCGGCAAAATTTCTGAAGCCTGTTAAACGGGCTGTTTCGTGGCGCAGCCGTAAAATGTCGCGCATGATTTCCGTATTGTCCCAACGCCCTGCGTTCGGACCCTGATCGGACGCGCGCGTGCCGTAGGCGCGATACAGCTCCTCGCGCAAGACTCTGTCATCGGCATACGTGATGACGGCCGAGTAGCTAGGATAATCAAGTGTGAACACCCAACCCTCAAGCTGACGCGATTGTGCTTCGTGGTGGGCACGTGCCAGAGCATTTTCGGGAATACCGCGGACGGTCTTCTCATCCACGACATGTTTGAACCACGCCTGGGTCGCGTCCAGCAGGTTTTCCTCGAACTTCGCTTCGATTCGTGAAAGCTGCTGCATGATGTCACGGAAGCGCTGTTTCTTTTCCGGCGCCAGGTCCACACCCGCGAGGCGGAAATCCCGTAAGGCGTCCTCGATGAGCTTGTGCTGTGCGGGTGAGTAAGCTGCCCATCCGGAACCAGCTTTCAAGGCAGCATAGCCACGCTGCAAGGCTTCGTTCTGGCCCAGTTCCGTATCGTATTCACTCAGTTTCGGCAGACAGGCGTTGTAGGCTGCGCGGATCTCCGGTGAATTCATCACCGCGTTCAGATGCGCGGCCGGCGACCAGGCACGATGCAGGCGTTCGTCCAGGGTTTCGAGAGGTTCGATGAAGTTGTCCCAGGTTGGCGGTGCAAGGGTCTGCAATTCCAGGATGCGCCTGCGGTTCTCGGCGAGAACCGTATCCACGGCTGGCTCGATATGTTCGGCGCAGATGCGGGAAAACGGAGGTAGGCCGTCATAAGACAGCAAAGGGTTGTTGGGCATGAGAGCAGATCAAATCCTGGAAACAGAGTTCAGGAAAATGTTATCACGGACTGGGATTAGGGACTGATTGGGTGACGACTGGCATACTCAGGCGAGTCGTGATCATGTAGCCGTCGATAGCGCCGAGCACCAC
>JBOIBD010000186.1:0-4585 GCA_050739415.1 Gammaproteobacteria bacterium
AATAACATTGTTCCGGCCTTCGGGCGCTGTACTGTGAATCTGATCACACTCGCGCTCGGCGCGCCGCTCTTGGGCGCGATTTCCTGGCAACTCGGAATAACGGTGAACGGAGTGGTGAACTGCATCCAGACGGACAGGATCATCGCTGTTATATGTGCATTGACCGCGCGCGGTAATCGACCGGGTTAGCCTAGTTCAGGCATGTCGCGTCGGCGGGGACTGTTTGTGTCGTCTTGCGGCACATCGAAGTGCCCCCAGAGGAGTTTGATTAGAACCCATATAAGGATCACGCCGCCAATAATCAGCATGTACTCACCGGACCGCTGCTGATCCCCGAGCAAATAGTTATTGCACAGTCGGATGGGTGAGACCATGTACAGCCAGCCGAGGCGGAAGAACATGGCGATAAGTTCCGAGATGAAGAGGCCACGAACGACAAATCCCATGCGTGGCCAGCTTAAACCCAGCGGCAGCCCTATCAGCAACGGCACTGACACAAATTTGGCCGCTATCATCAGCGGCTCGCCGATCGCGGCATCAAGTGAGCGCGGCAGCATCCAGAATGCGGCAGCAAATGCCGCCAGCAGCAATCCGGTGATGCCGTTATGATTCCAGGCATCAGTTACCGCCACCAGCCATGGCGGTAAGGCGCCGCGCAATAGCCATCCCACCGCGATCAATAACGGAATCTGCACCAGCATTTGCGTGGCCATGTTGGCTGTGAGCGCGTGTTGCATCGGCGGCACCAGCAGTACGGCAAACAGAACCACTGCGATAATGACGGGATAACGCCGCCAGTCCGCGATCATTGCAAATACCCCAGCACGGCCTGGCCCACTAGTGCGGGATTGCCCAGCGGATAGATATCGATCAGTCGGCCTTGCGGGTTGACGATCTCGATGGCGGCGTTATGCACATAACCGCCGAGACCATCGGGAATCACTGTAATTCCGAACACCCGCTCAAGTTTTTTCAACCCATCCGCGTCCATCGGCCGGGTAGCGAGCCAGCCGGCGCCATGGTCGTGGAATCGGCCCAGGTAATCGGCGAGCTGCGTGGGTGTATCGTGCTGTGGATCAAAGCTGATGCTGAGCAGTTGCAGCTTGCCCTGCGCCAGCGGCTTGGCGAGCTGGGTCTGAAGCTGTGCGAATTCGCCGCCCAGCACCGAACAGAAGGACATGCAGCGGGTATAGATGAAATCTACCAGCACCCACTTGCCGCGCAGGTCGGCAAGATTGATGTGGGCACCGGACTGGGTTTCCAGTGTCACCGCCGGAACCCGTGGCTGGCGTTGGCGTATCTCGACTTGGCGTGCAGTTTCGCTGGTGAAAGCCTGAAAACGATCGGTGGCAGCCGCCAGAACGGTGCCACCGACCACCAGCACAATAAAGCTAGCCAGCAGTGTTCGCAGTACCCACATTGGCTGGCACCTTCAACAGGCCGACAATGATGCGAATGGCAAAGAACAACATCCCCAAAATTATCAATATGGCGCCGATCGAACCGGCCTCGTCAGTCGGCAGCCATTGTGCCAAGTGCACTGCGTAGCGTCGCGGCACACTCAAGCGGCCCGCATCGAGGAACGCCAGGGTAAAGATCAATGCACCAACGAGATAAACCGGAAAGCCCAGCTTGTCACCTGCAGCATCATCAGCGGACTGCGCACGACTACCGATAACATGGTACAACAATGCCAAAACCATCGACAGCACGCCGAGTATCAGATAAAAATGGAAATGGCCTGGTACCCACTGGGTGTTGTGCATAACCGTGTTGATTCTGATAGTGCCATCGAGGATTGCCGGGACGATACCTGCGGCCCAGCCGAACATAGCCAGTACGGCAAACCTGGAGGGCATTTTCCAGCGAATGTTTGAGCGATAGATGTTCGTCAAAACGCCATACGCCGTCACCAGGAACACCGGGAAGCCAGCGCCGTAGGAAACGATCTGGCCCATTATCGACATCCACCGTGGCTCGGCATAATCCATCAGCAAGTGGTGCGGGAAAACGACAATCACAAAAACACAACTTACCGCCCATGACCAGAGGAATACCCGAGAGATTGGGTAGGGCCGACCGGTATAGCGGGGTATCAACTCATACACGGCAATCACGCCCATGTAGATGGTTGCATTGATGACCATGTGGCCGAACCAATAGATCAGATTTTTGGCTACCAGTGCATTAAGCGTGTCCGATGGGAAATAGGCGTTTATCAGGCTCATCACCAACACCACTGCGCCGGCGAGGATGCCGAGTCCGTTGGCAATTATCACCATCGTGCTGGCGACCACGGTCTTCGGGTGCGACGGATCAATCTCGCCACCGAACAGCCATTGGAGACCCAGTCCACGTCCGAGGTTGCCGAAGACGCGAATGATAGCCACTGCTCCATCCAGGTAGAACAGTAGGAGGCCGACGCCGATCAGCAAATATCCAACCATGAACAGCGCCGCGGCATTGATGCTCCATATGCCCATTGAATGCACCGGCAGCGGATACAGGAATGTCCACATGCCGGCGTAACCACCAATGAAAACAGATCCAAGAATTGCCAGCGCGCCGAGCATGAACAGCACATAATTGGTCAGAAACGCCCACAGATGAAGATGCACATACTTGCGCAAAAAGAACCACATCACGGCGGTGGTCGCCAGACTCATGGTGCCGACCATGCCGGCTCCGTGCATGGTCAGGAGCCGGTAGAACCAGGTGGGCTGCACGCCGAGCCAGGTGGCTTGCGTCATGCGCATGATCAGACCCAATGCCATCAGGAAGAGAAACAAGCCCAGAGCGGAAATGATGTAAAGGTTGAAGACGATGCGTTCGTTCCGCGGCAGTTTTTCGTCTTCAGGATAAAGTGTGAGTGTGCTCATGACTTGTGGCCTCCGGCGGTGGTGGCGACGACGTTCAATTCGGCAGTCATAACGTGATGAGCGAGCCCGCAGTATTCAAGACATCTGATCGTGTATGTACCGGGCTGATCAAAAGTATAGAGAATCTTGTTGGTGTACCCCGGCATGGCCTGGGTCTGAGTGACAATGCGGCCGTCCGGCGCATAGATCGCAAATCCGTGATTAACGTCGGCACTGGTCACGCGAAACTCGATGGGAACGCCAGCTTCGATCTGGGTTGTGCTCAGTTCCCAGGACCATTGGTGGCCGATCACGTTGACGACCTGTGCTGCCTCCAGCGGGCCATGTTGTAGTGGCAGGGGGAACCGATGCAGGGTGGCGTAGCTCACCCCAATAAACCCTATGAGCAGTATCACAAACAACCATCGGCGCAGCATGTTGGATGTCTTGTGCGCTCGCTGTGCCTCTTCCGTATCGGCGGGCTTGCGAGCCTGGACTATCACGTAGATGAAGCCCAACGTGACCAGCCCCATGCCCACAAGTGCAATTAACCAGATTTCATTCTGAAAAATCATGGCATCACCCCGAAAGCGTAAATAACATACTTTAATTTCCTCTCGGAAAATTTGATTGTCAAGATGTTTTTTCACACGCTGTGCGCGCGCAATTGCGCACTCCATTTTGAAGTTGACGTACTGCCGACAGCAGCATGTATTGGTATTCACACGGTGAAACTTCGGGCAAGACACGTGCAATTATTTGAATACTATCGAGTTGTAATCCCGTAAAAATTCATTAAATACTTTGCTCACCGTTGCTGATTATTTGAGCTGGTACGGGTTATGTATGCGCATGTACACACGCCAAATCCCAAGCAAAAATATTTTGGGCCGGTACCGGGCTGGGCAATCTTGTACCGTCAAGAAGTCACCGATGCGCAGCATTAAACTGCTGCGGTCCCGAATGGCAATTCAGATGATGAGCCGGATGCGGCCGGTACTATTTGGTGAAAGGCTGATGTTGACTTGAATAAGGAATTGTGACACTGGCCGTGTTCAGGGGATTGCACGCGGCCACGCTGCGGGGTTGTGGGGATATTCAAGTTTGCCGGCGTGCCGCGAATCCCTGTGGCACACCAGCCTTTCAGGCGAATTATGCAGCTGGGAATCAAGCTCAGCGACAAGCCGGGCACGCGCAGCGCAGACGATTGCGAGCGCTGCGCGGCTGGTACTCAGTGGATTTCTTTCATCAAGGTCTCCAGCCTGCCCTGATTCATGATCTGCTGTTTTCCCATATCAGCCGCAGCTTGTTCGGCCTCAGCCCTGTTCACGGCCTTGCCTACCTGGATGACGCCGAGCATGCCGAACATGTGGTGTGGATTACACTCATAAAGGTAAACACCTTGCTGGGTAAATTTTACCGTGATGTCCTTGCTGACCTGCCCTGTCCAGCTCTGTGCGCCCTTGGGTACCAGATAGGATTGGCTGTCATGCCCAGCGTCAACAGCCACAAAATGCACCGAGTCGCCCGGCTGAATCTGCAGAAAATTCGGATCGAATACGAAGGTTCCACCGGGGCCTGTATTCAGTTCCTTCACGGTATAGTCCTTGGCATAGGCACTCATGCCAATGAGTGACACAGCCAAAATCGCGCCAAATACATATTTCGTGTTCATGATTGCCTCCAGTAAAGTTTCAGAAAAAAGACTGTTTTAAGCTGCTGATGAA
>JBOIBD010000187.1:0-4507 GCA_050739415.1 Gammaproteobacteria bacterium
AGCAGCAGCGTTGGGAGCTCGTTGAACCAGCGATAAAAGCGCATATCGTGGTGGTTGCTGCCGTGTTTGAAATCCGTCATGAGCTTGTGACAATAAATGTGGTACAGGATCAGTAGCACTACTAGTGTGAGTTTCACATGTAGCCATATCGGCATGGGTAACCACCAGCCAATGAGCAGCCACAGGCCGAAGGCGATGGTACCGGCGGCGCCGATGCTCATGATGATGAAGAGCCGCCGTTCCATGACTTCGAAGCGCTTGAGACTCACATCGTCGCGCGTTCCGGCGTGATACACGAACAGCCGCGGCAGGTAGAACAGTCCCGCGAACCAGGTCACCATGAAGATAATGTGGAAGGCCAGTATCCAGAGCATTAGCGATGCCTCATTCTGCTTTTGGAGTCATTAGGCGCCGAACGTGACAAAATCTCCGATAGCCGGTAGCGGGCAGTTGCACGGCCAACTGAGTACAGGTACTTGCAAGCTCTCGCATATCCCAATGAGCACATTATGGTCAAATTCTATCATCACATGCTGGAACCAGAATTGCCGCAGGGTAGTTTGTCGTCTGGCCAGAAGGTAACATAGCGGACGTTCCTGTCGCAGCGTGGATTTTGTGTAGATGCCCAAGCAACTCGTGGTCAAACATCACCGGCCGCTGCGACTACAGCTGGTTATCGGGATTACGCTGGTCGTAGTGGTCATCCTCATCCTGCTGGCGTTTTTCTACGGCGAATCCCGTGCCGGTTACGACCGGCTGGCGGCGATGAAATTGCAGGATAGCTTGGGAACGCTGACGCAGAAAAATACGCAGTTGCAGGAACAAATCGTGGTGCTGCAGCGTGAGCGCGACGTGGATCAGGCAGCGCGCCAGCAAGTGCAGCAAAGTTTGGAAGCCCAACAGACTAAGCTGCTGAACCTGCAGGAGGAACTGGCCTTTTATAAGGGCATCGTCTCGCCAGCTACCGGCGAAGAAGGCATTCGCGTACAAAGCCTCAAGTTCACCAGTGGTGGGGCTCCGCGACTGTATCATTACCACTTGGTGCTGGTGCAGGTGCGCACCAAGGAACTCAAGGTCTCGGGCAGCGTCTCTATAAAGATATATGGAGCGCAGCAAGGTAAGCCCATGATTCTCGACGCGCACAGTATCGCGCCCAAGGACGAACCGCCGCTCAGCTTCGCCTTCCAGTATTTTCAAAATCTGGAAGGCGACGCGATTTTCCCTGATGGTTTTACCCCAGGCAGGGTAGAAATCACAGTGATTGAGAGCGGCCATAGTCCAGTTCAGCAGAACTTTGAATGGCGAAATATCAATAGTTAGGAGACGAACTATGTTCAGTGCTAAAAGTCAGCATCCCGCCGCGCGCATAGACACGCTAGTGGGCCGGAATACCGAAATCAGCGGCGATGTGAGTTTTACAGGCGGCCTGCACGTGGATGGCACCATTCGCGGCAATATAACTGCCAGCAACGGCCCGGAATCCATGCTCAGCCTGAGCCAACATGGCGTCATCAAGGGTGAGATCCACGTTTCACATGTGACCATCAACGGGACTGTGGAAGGTGATGTGTATGCGGAACAACGGTTGGAGCTGGGTGCTGGGGCACGCATCACGGGCGATGTGCATTACAATCTCATCGAGATGGCAGTCGGCGCAACCGTGGATGGCAAGATGGTGCACAAACCCGCTGGCCCCACGCTGGCACTGAGCCATCAAAAATCCAATGAAGGTGCGGTGCCCACGGGGCGCGGAGCCTTGGGCCAGGGTTGAGCTATCAGGGTTGGGTTATAATGATGACTGCTGTCTGATGAGCACTTTCATGGAAACTCAGTCACTTAATCCTGCACTTGTATTCACCACTGCCGCGGCGCGCAAGGTGAAGCAGCTTATCGAGGAAGAGTCGAATCCCGCCCTCAAACTGCGGGTGTTCGTCACTGGCGGGGGCTGCTCGGGCTTTCAGTATGGCTTCACCTTTGATGAGAATGTGGAAGACGGCGATACCCAGGTTAGCAATGAGGGCGTGGTGCTGTTGGTGGATCCCATGAGCTATCAATACCTGGCAGGCGCGGAGATTGATTATTCCGAGGGTCTGGAAGGCGCACAATTCGTGATCCGCAATCCCAATGCCACAACTTCTTGTGGCTGCGGTTCTTCGTTCAGCGTGTGAGAAGGCCGATTTTTTTGATAACGGGCACTACGGTGCCCGTTTTCGTTTATACGGGATAGATAGCGCCCAACACAGCCGCTGAGCGTGCGCCGGTGACAGCGGGCAAGTTGCCGGGGCGTCGGGCGAGGGTCTCCCGCGCCAGCCACGCGAACGCCATGGCTTCCACCCAGTCTGGTGCGATGCCGAATTCATTGGTGATACTCAAATCGCAACCCGGCAGAAGCGCTTTAAGGCGCTTGACCAGATGAGTATTGTGGACGCCGCCACCGCACAACAGCACGCGGTTGACAGGTGGCGACTGGTGGCTGACGGCATCAGCGATGGAGCGCGCGGTCAGTTCGCAAAGCGTCGCCATCACATCCGCCGCAGACAATTTCCTATCCCTAAATGCCATCCCTAGCCAGTACTGGCTGAAATACTCACGCCCTGTGCTCTTGGGCGGTGGGCGCTGGAAATAGTTGTCTGCCAGTAAGGCTCGCAACAATACTTCATCCACGTTTCCTGAGGCCGCGAATGCTCCGTTTTCGTCGTGGGGCGTGTGCAGGTATTCACGACTCCAGGCATCCATGAGCAGATTGCCCGGGCCTGTGTCAAAACCGCTCACTGTACCGTCTTGTGCAGGCAGCAAGGTCAGGTTGGCTATGCCGCCGATATTCACCACCGCACGGGTCTCGCCGGGATCCGCGAACACGGCGTGATGAAAAGCAGGCACCAGCGGTGCACCCTGGCCGCCCAGGGCCATGTCGCGGCGGCGGAAATCGGCCACGGTGGTGATGCCGGTGCGTGCGACAATGATGTTGGGATCGGCGATTTGCAAGCTGAAGGGATGCGAGCCACCGGGGTGGTGGCGCACGGTCTGGCCGTGGTTGCCGATGGCGCGGATATCCTGATTAGAGAGTCTGGATTGTTCCAAGACTGAAAGTGCGGCTTGTGCGAACAATTCGCCCAATGCGCTGTCCATCCGTCCAAACTGGTCTATGGCGTCGTTTTGATATCTGCCAGCGGCAAAATCCAGCAGTTCTGTGCGCAACATTTCGGGGTAAGGCAGGAAATGGCTGCTATGTAGATGCGGCACCGGCTTGAATTCCACCAAGGCTGCGTCCACGCCGTCGCTGCTGGTACCGGACATGAGGCCGATGAAATACTCGCTCACGTCTGAACTGACTCGTTGTCCATTCAGTGTGCAGTGGTCACTTTGGCTGTGGCGTTGACGGCAGTGGTGGCGATGCGGGCTCCGCCGCCGTTGCTCATTTCCGCCAGCAGCGTGTCCATAGTGTGAGTGAAATCAGGTCGGAGTTTCGCCATGATCGGATCTGCACTCGGGAGTTCCACAGTGCGTGGATTGCGTGGCACGCCATCCTTGAGTATCTCGAAATGCAAGTGCGGTCCTGTGGCTTCGCCGGTCATGCCTACATATCCGATAACCTGATCCTGTATCACGTGGCTGCCTGCGTGCAGACCGTTACGGAAATGCGACATATGGGCATAAAGTGTGCTGAAACCACCGCCATGCTTGATGATAACGCAGCGGCCGAATCCTTCTTTACGTCCTTCGAATACGATGCGCCCATCGCCCGCCGCTTTGATGGGCGTGCCCGTGGGCGCGGCATAATCCACACCGTAATGTGGGCGCACGAAATGCAGTACCGGATTCATGCGGTGCAGGCTGAAACCCGAGCTGATGCGCGTATAGGCTACCGGCGCACGCAACAACGCTTTGCGCACGCTGCGACCATCGGGCGTGTAGTAATCAGTGTGACCCGAAGGATCAGTGAAACGCACGATGCGATAGGTTTTTCCGGGGGTCACGAACTCAGCGGCCAGAATCGGACCGTCCGTGACCGGCTCACCCTGGCGATGAATCTTCTGGTACAGCACGGTGAAAGAATCGCCACTACGGATGACGTGGGCAAAGTCTATGTCCCAGCCGAACAGGTTGATCAGTTGCATGGTAACGGGATCCGACAATCCCGCGCGGCTGGCAGCGTCGAACAGTGAATTCTCGATGACACCGTGAGCATAGGCGAGCGAAGTTTCCGTAGGGATGTCTGCGACACTGGCTTGATACCCGCCAGCGGCCCTCGCGACCTCCAGCATATGCGCATCATCCAGTTTCATGCTCAGACCGAGTATCCGCCCATCAGTATCATGGCTGATCGTGATGACTTGGCCGACACGGATGCGTTTCAGACGGTCGGTGTCACCACCCAATGCCATAATAGTATGCAGATCAGTCGCACTTAGATGATTGGCATCGAGCAGCCGTCCCAAGGTGTCGCCGCGATGCACCGTGAAGGATGTGATCTCGGTGCCCGGAGCCACAGGAACAACTTTGGCGA
>JBOIBD010000188.1:0-4498 GCA_050739415.1 Gammaproteobacteria bacterium
AATGACTATAGCCGCTGTATATTTCGCTTTGACGGGGGCGTTGCAGTAAAATCACCGCTCGTACAAGGCTCGGGGCAGTAGCCCCGGAGTGCATACTGGCACTATAACGAGCAGGTCAGCATTGAATACCTCGGATTTGGCGGTGACTCCGGCGGCAAGCGTTCCGCGTTATTCTCCGTCGCGTATTCTGCGCAGACTGCTGCGTACATTCACACACCCGCTCTACTGGTGGTATGAGCGTGAACTCACCACTCAAATCAGCAAAGGCTCAATCCCACAGCACATCGGCGTAATTCTGGACGGCAATCGGCGTTTTGCGCGCGGTATCGGACTGGATGTCCGCATGGGTCATGAATACGGGGTGGAAAAAGTCCACGACTTGCTGGAATGGTGCCTCAAGCTCGGCATCTCCAACGTCACGATTTTTGTGTTCAGTGCCGAGAATTTCGATCGCACGCCGGCCGAAGTCGAATACCTGTTCGGTCTCTTCGTCCGCGAGAGTCAGAAGCTGATGACGAATCCGCGCATTAAGGCAAACAAGGTCAGGGTCAAGGTGATCGGACGTCGGTCAAAACTGCCGGATGCGGTTGTGACGGCTACCGAAACGCTGGAGAATTCCACGGCTGAACACGACGGCATGCTGCTGAACATCGCTTTTGGTTACGGCGGCCGCGAGGAAATCGTGGATGGCGTCAAAAAACTCCTTCTGGAAGCACAGGCGGCGCATCGTTCACCGGCCGAAGTGGCGGAACACCTCACCGCTGCCCAGATCAGCGATTATCTTTATACCGCCGGCATTCCCGATCCCGACTTCATCAGTCGCACCAGCGGCGAGGTGCGCCTGTCAGGGTTTCTGCTGTGGCAGGCGGCATACAGCGAATATTATTTCTGTGACGCGCTCTGGCCTGGGTTCCGGCACGTAGATTTTCTGCGCGCAATCCGCAGTTATCAGGGACGCGAGAGGCGTTTTGGAAACTGACGGATTTCTCTTGTATAGAGCCCGGGATTGTCTGACTCACCTTAGCTCATTTTGTTAGAAACTTGGTATGCCGGCTGTAATAACAACCAATGACATTTGCTGACTTCAGGAAACCTTGATCGCGCGCGTCAGCAGATAATCTTGGCGCACATGGTTGTCCTCGAAATACAGGGCAGTAAGTTCTTCGAATTCACGACGCATTGTTGCGAGCCTGGCTGGGTCAGACGTGCTGAGCGCTTCGACGAGTTTTGCAATCGGGCCGATACTGGCTTCCATGAAAAGCCGGTAGTGCTGGATACTGAGCATCTGAAAACGCATTACATCGCGATCGAAATTCAGATTCTTGACGGCGTTTCCGAGTCGTTCGCGCACCGTGTTTGGATCACCCCATAACGATGGCGGCGAAAAACCGGGAGGCGGAGGCGGCGCATATTTGCCGATGAGTCCGAACATGCGGCCGACCAGCAGTTCCGGTGGCCAAGTGGAGAAAGCGATCGTGCCGCCGGGTTTGAGCACGCGTAGCATCTCTTTGGTCGCGACTTCCGCCCTCGGCGCGAACATGTGCCCGAACTGACTGACCACCACGTCGAATTTCGCATCATCCAGCGGCAGCGCTTCCACGTCGCCCTCGTGCCACTCGACCCGCAGATTCATGATGGCTGCGTTTTGTTTGGCACGTTCGAGAAGTTTGGGAGTGAGGTCCACGCCGGTGACCCGTGCACCGAGCCGTGCAGCCGTGAGCGCCACCACTCCGGTGCCACAGCCCACGTCCAGGACTTGCATGCCGCGCGCGATACCGGCGTATCTCACGAGACGTGGCGCGGTTGAGCCCGTAGCGATTTCGGTTGGGGTGAAGCTTGACCAGCCTTGTTTGGCGTTCTCTTTGAACTGAGTGATCGGGTCCATGGTCATCTCCTGGTTCGCGAAATTGGGCGGGGATTATAGGTTCTAAATGCTCTTCCAAGCAGCACACCATATTACAGACCCCTATGGCTGCTAGGTGTTCCATACTGAGAGTGATAGTCGGTTGAGAGTTATCTTCCGACCCCAAGATGTCGGTGGTGACTGGCAGCTTTAGGGGAGATTAGTGGCCAACGAACATCCAAGATTATCTGACATTCACGAACGCAATGATTGGCCGGTAGGTTTGAGTACGCAGTCAAATGTGTTTCTCTCTATATCTCTAACAGAGGGTGACCTAAGCGTCGAGCGTTCGATTTGAATGCGCGTTCTTTACCGCGAGAAAGACCCCTTATGCCAGCGATAACGACGTCCATAATGACTGTGATAACGATATGTGGGCACCTGTTTGCTAACACAGCAATGATGCTATCCCGATTGATAAGATTACAGTGTGTGTTTTATTTTGCTTTTGTACCGCACACATATAGTCAATACCATGATTGCGATGAACCAAAAGCCTCCGCCACCTCCACCACTCCCGCTACTGCCACCTCCACCGCTTCCTCCGCCACTGCCGCCGCCGTTTGCTGCCGGTACGGAGCTAATATTAGCAATCCCATACCCGAACATACCATTTGGCACTCCGCTTCCATTACTGAAATTATCATCGGTCAACGTGAGCGCGTTTTTAGACAAGACGCCATAGACCTGATCACTGCTATACCCGGCAGACTCAAGCAGTGCGATGAGCGCTGCCACATGTGGTGCCGCAGCTGATGTGCCGTAGTAAATAGGTGGATTGGGTGCGGGCTGACCGCACTCGGCCGGTGGAAATCCACCGGCGCCGCTGATGCTCACCCCGTCGACACCGATAAAGTCAGGTTTTTGGATTGGCGTGCTGGTCAACAGCGGCAGAAGCACTGGCCCTTGAGAACTGTACGGGGCAACGGCGTAGGTTTTGGACTGTACTGTGGAGGCGTTCATGGCTCCAACACTGATCTCAGCAGGATATGGCAGAGCGGCATGATCCACGATGCTATCTTCTGGCGTTACCGGTGAGATGAGGACCTCACAGCTGTTTGGCGACGCTACAAAGAGTTTGAGCATATTGCTGGGTGTCCCGGTGCGCTTGAATATCGCCAGATTAACGGTAACACTCGATCCGGATGTATTGGTCCACTCGACTCCAACGCCAGGCTCGACCCCGGGTGAGGTGCTAGCGGCCGCTCCAGCTTGACTACAACCGCTGGAGTCGGTGGTTGAGCCTTGGGTACAGGCGAGTATGTTGCCGCTCGCATCATACAGAACCGTGTCATAGTCATTCGGATCATCCGGTGTGCTGCCGGTAATATCAGCAGTCGGAACCCACGGGTCGGCCCATTCCAATATGTATTCCACTTGCGCGGAGGGGGCTACAGTGATGGCCTCGTAATAATTAGGGAAACTCTGATTAATTCACGCTGTCATAGCCTACATCACTTAATGTTTTGGAGAGATGACAATGCGCGAGCAGCAAGCCACGTTTGCACAATCAGGATTTGAACAATACCGCAAACGCACGCGGCGTGAGCAATTCCTCGAAGAGATGGAACAGGTGGTACCGTGGAAGCAGCTGTGCGCCGTCATCCAGCCGCATTATCCGAAGGTTGAAGGTGCTGGGCGGCCGCCGGTGGGAGTGGAACGGATGCTGCGCATCTACTTTCTGCAGCAGTGGTTCAACCTGTCGGATCCGGGAGTCGAGGAAGCCTTGTACGACTCGAGTTCAATGCGGACCTTTGTGGGCATTGACTTAGGCCGGGAACCGGCCCCGGATGAGACCACGGTGTGCAAGTTTCGGCATCTGTTGGAGCAGCACAACCTGGGGAAGCAACTGTTCCAGGCGGTGAATGGGCACCTGCAGACCCGTGGACTGAAGGTAGCGAGCGGCACCATCGTGGATGCGACCATCATTGGGGCCCCGTCCTCGACCAAGAACCAAGCCAGGAAACGCGACCCTGAGATGTGCCAGACCAAGAAGGGCAACCAATACTATTTCGGCATGAAGGCTCACATTGGTGTGGACAGCAAAACCAAACTCATTCACTCGGTGTTTGCCACGCCGGCCAACACCCATGATTCCCAAGTTCTACCCTACTTGCTGCATGGCAAAGAGACCCGGGTGTGGGGCGACAGCGCCTATAGTGGCCAGACTGACGTCATCCGCAATATCGCCCCCTGTGCCCAGGACTTCACCCATCACAAGGGTTGCCGCAACCGACCCCTCACCACGATTGATGGAGCACGCAACCGAACCAAATCTCAAGTCCGTGCCAAGGTCGAGCATCTGTTCCGGGTAATCAAATGCAGCTTCGGCTTTATTAAGGTTCGGTACCGAGGCTTGAAGAAGAATGCGCACAGGCTGTTCGTGGCCTGCGCGCTCGCCAATCTCTATATGGTGCGACGACGGTTACTGCGGATGCAGCCCGCTTAACGGGTTCAACCAGGATGGAATTAGATACAATCACAACCTGACTACTGAAATCCTCTGCTTGAAACCTGGCGGAGATGATACGGGTGCATATCAATGTTGGTGTTGACCGTCCTGCCCTTAAAAATACTCAATTGATCAGAGTATCC
>JBOIBD010000189.1:0-4476 GCA_050739415.1 Gammaproteobacteria bacterium
CACTGGGCTCGCTGGTGCTTCCCGTATCCCATCCACGCCAAATACCGTCAATTCTATCGGCGTGTCGCCGGCCACAAAACGATACACCGGATACGGCCGTGGTACACCAGCCGTGGTTTTCATTTTGCGCGCTGATACCTCATATGGAATATTCTTTTCCATGAGAAAGATGGCGACTTGTTCGGGGAGGTCGCTGAATACATGCAAATAGATGATTGCATGATCCGCGGCGGTGCCGGTCAATACCGGGCCCACGAGACGGGCATCAAAGCCATTGAGCATGCGCATAGCTCCGCGGGCAATCTCACGCAGACGGTGTAACCGTACGGGTTGGGAGTCCGCAAAGAACAATCGCTGGTGTGCCGCAAGGGCCTGCTCCACTTCCAGGTTGGTCGGCATGTGCAGACTGCGGACATCAAAGCCCCGTCGTGCCGCGGCCTTGCGCTTGGCGACGTGAAAATCGCGTACGCCTTCTTCAGCCATGATGCGGGCAGCTTCCTGCGCCAATAAACGCCGCGAATCATCCATGCGCGGCAAAGTACGTCGTGTCATGGGCCTTGCGTCTGAACTATTACTTCAAAAAAGCTTAGCACAGCTTCAGAAAATATCCGTTCCGTTTGCCTGCTTTTTGACCGGCGCTTTGGGCGGCAAATGCCCCGCCAAGAAGAACTCGAAAATAGAACCTGGATCATTGGCGCTTACCAGTAAACCGCTCTTGGGATCAATGCGCGCCTGCACGATGCCGGGTGGTTCCAGGAAGGGTGCTTGTGGAACATCTTGCAAGGCTGGTCCCATGAAATCCATCCAGATGGGCAGTGCCGCCTTGGCGCCCTGTTCACCCTCCCCCAAGGACTGCGAGGGCTGGTCGTTGCCTACCCACACCACCGCCACGATGTCATTGTTGTAACCATCGAACCAGGCATTGGACCAATCATTGGTGGTGCCGGTCTTGCCGGCCAGATCGGAACGATCCAAGGCCTGTGCCGCGGCCCCGGTCCCCCCCTTGATCACCGACTGCAGCATGCTGTTCATAAGCCACGCATTCTGCGGCGTGATAGCCTGTGGCGCGAACTGCGGCATGACCGGTGTCGGCGCGGCGGTTGCGGCCATGGTCGTCGCGGCGGGTGCCGGTATGTGCGTGGCATTGTCGATATCTACGCTGCAGGAATCACAGGCTACTTGCGGATTAGCTTCTGACACGACATGGCCGGAACTGTCGACGACACGCTGGATGAAATACGGGGTGATGCGGAACCCGTGATTCGCGAACACGGCGTAGCCGCGCGCCATTTCGAGCGGGGTGAGGCTAGCACTGCCGAGCGCCAAGGTTAGATTGTCAGGCAATTCCGAAACATCGAATCCGAATTTCTGCGCGTAATTGATGGCATTGCTGACGCCAATGCTCTGCAACACGCGGATAGACACCAGATTGAGCGAGTGCGCCAGTGCCACCCTCAAACGCGTGGGTCCACCGAATTCGGGTTCGTAGTTTCCGGGTCGCCATATGTTGGCGAGGGCCGGATCCTGCACCACGACCGGTGAATCATTCACCACACTCGCGGTCGTGAATCCATCCTCCAAGGCTGCGGAATAATAGAACGGCTTGAAGGAAGAGCCGGGCTGACGGTGCGCCTGCACCGCACGATTGAATTTGCTCTGGTTGAAATCAAAACCTCCTACCAGAGCGGCGATGGCGCCGTCGAAAGGATCAATGCACACCAGCGCCCCCTGGACGGTCGGTACCTGCGACAGGGACCAGCTTCCGTCTTTGTTGTGATCCAGATACACGATGTCACCGCGCTTGAGGATATCCATCGCGGTCTTCGGAGTAGCGCCAGTGGCGTTGGGACTGATATAACGACGTGCCCACTTGAGACCGTTCCAGTTGGCCGTGACCAGGCCGGCGCCGTCGACATAAAACAACACGCTCTGATTCTCGACCTTCACCGCCAGCGCCGGATAAAGACCACCCACATGGTCGCGCCCCGTCACCTGTTGCGTCCAATACGACTGACCGCTACCAGCGGGTATGTCCACATGTGCGACCGGACCCCGCCAGCCGTGGCGTTGGTCGTAATCCAGCAATCCAATCCGCACGGCATTTACTGCCAAAGGCTGTAGGCGGCTGTCCAGCGTCGTGACCACTGAATAGCCGGTGGTATACGCGTCATCACCGTATTTGCTCACCATATAGTCCCGCACCATCTCAGCAAGGTATGGGGCGTTCACAGCCGCAGCGGGTTCGTGATAGGAGGCCGTCATGGGCGAGGCCATGGCCTGTTTGTACTGCTCCTTGGCGATGTAGCCGTCCGCCAGCATGCGGCCGAGCACGTAGCCGCGTCGTGTCAAGGCCCGTTGCGGATTGATGAGCGGATTGTCAGTGGATGGGGCCTTCGGCAGCCCGGCGATCATGGCGAGCTGGGGAAGGGTCAGGTGGTTCACGTCGGTGCCGTAATACACTTCCGCCGCGGCCCCCACACCGTAGGCGCGGTTACCGAGGTAAATCTTGTTGAGATACAGATCCAGAATGTCTTCTTTACTGAGTTCCCGCTCGATCTTGAGGGCGAGGAATACCTCCTTGAGCTTGCGGGTATAGGTCTTTTCACGTGTCAGAAAAAAATTCCGTGCTACCTGCATGGTGATAGTGCCGCCACCTTCGGTCTTCTGGCCGGTAAGCGCCAGATGAATGGCGGCCCGCAGCAGACCCCGAATACTCACACCGGGGTGATCCCAGTAATGCTCGTCTTCAGCGGCGATAAAGGCATCGATCACCGGCTTGGGAATTTGATCATAGGACAGGGGGACGCGGCGTTTCTCACCGAAGGACGCCAGCAGTTGGCCGGACCGGGTATAGACCCGAAGCGGTACCTGCAAATGAATGTCCTTGAGTACTGCTACCGATGGCAGGCTAGGCGCGACCACTAGATATGCCACCACGAGGGTTAGCACCCCCAACCCAAAGAGGCCAGCCAGGACTCCAATCACAACATATAGTGTTTTGAACGAGCGGTGCATGATTTACCTGTATTGCAAGGTGACAAAATCTGTCACAAATGGCCTGTGCATAACAATAAAAACTATATTTGATTTAATCGCTTGTTGATATATATTGAAGCTGTAGGTTAAGACATGGGGCCGGCCCTCGGCTGGAAACCAAAGGTTAACGGAAGGACTTGATAACGTGTTAGACGGGCTGTTCAAGCGTGCGTCAAAGCCTCTCGTGGGAATTGATATAAGCACATCCTCGGTAAAGCTGATTGAGCTTTCCAAAACCGGCAACACCTACAAGGTGGAAAGCTTCGCGGCCGAAGCGATGCCGTTCAATGCTATCACCGACAAGGTCATCATGGACCTGGATGCGGTCGGTGATGCGGTGCGCAAGGTGGTCAAACGTGCTGGACCACACACCAAGCGTGCGGCGGTGGCGGTAGGCGGTCAAGTCATGACCAAGACTATTCAGATGCCGGCCTCATTATCGGATAAGGAACTTGGCGAGCAGATAGAACTGCAGGCCGACCAGTATATTTCCCAGCCACTCGATGAAGTATCTTTCGACTACGAGATCCTCGGCGTCTCTAAGGCCGATCCCGATCTGATGGAAGTACTCTTGGTAGCTGCGCGCAGGGACAACATCGAGAAGCTCCAGTCGGTACTCGAGATTGCTGGCATGAATGCGTCGGTAATAGACGTCGAAGTATACGCGGTGGAAAATGCCTGCAAACTGATTTCCTACCAAATGATGGATGAGGGAGTGGATCGCACCATCGGCTTGGTGGATTTCGGCGCCGCTACTACCACGTTCACGGTGCTGCACGACCGCCGCATCATCTACAGCTACAACACGGATTTCGGTGGTAAGCAATTGACTGAAGAGATCATGCGCCATTACGGCCTGACGTATGAGGAAGCCGGCAAAGCCAAAAAAGAAGGTGGCTTGCCCAACAATTACAAAGTCGAGATACTTGATCCCTTCGTGGACGATATGGCGCAGGCCGTGAACCGCTCGCTGCAGTTCTATCAGTCCTCCACCAGCGAACATCAACATCTCGATCAGATACTTCTCTGCGGCGGCTGTGCGGCCATCCCTGGCACTGCGGATCGCATCACAGCGAAATTGAATACGCCCACCATCGTCAGTAATCCATTCGGCAGAATGAAGCTGTCGTCACGGGCGAAATCCCAATATGTTGAGAACGAAGCCGCTGCGCTTCTGGTCGCCTGCGGTCTAGCCTTACGGAGCTTCGACAAATATGCCGCGCATTAACCTCCTCCCCTGGCGCGAGGAACTGCGCAAGAACCGGCAGCAAACATTCAATATGCGGCTGGTGCTGGCGGCGGTCATCGCCATCGTCGTGTTGCTGTTGTGGTGGTGGGGTCTGAGCAACGCCATTTCCAATCAACAAGCGCGCAATGCGTATCTCACTGATCAGATCAAGCTGATGGACAACCAGATTGCCGAGATCAAGGATCTACAGC
>JBOIBD010000190.1:0-4362 GCA_050739415.1 Gammaproteobacteria bacterium
GGATAAACTTCTGATTCTGCGTGATCGCGCCTTCGAGCACATAACTTGCGCCAAGATCTTGGCCAATCATCTTGATGGTCTTGTCACCACCGGCGTAGTGCATCGTTGAAGTATCAGCGATCACACCCAGACGCTTGGGCGCGATCGGTCCCAGCAAATCAATCAGTTCACTGGCGAAGGATGCTCCGAGAATGGTATTGGTGGAATTGGTGGAAAGGTTCGTGAATGGCAGCACCGCGATAACCGGGTGGGGCACTACCGGCAGAGCCGCCTCGGTAAAGAACTGCACACGATAGCGATAATGCGCAAGCGCCAGCGCTGCCACCACACCCGCTAACACAATCACCACCAACGGCAACAGCCAGTACCAGGTCTTGCGCTTACTGGCTGTCGCGGTGGTTTGCCGCGACAGTGTGGGGACGGATGATACGGGTAACGCGACTTTATGGGTCTCGTCCAGGGCCGTGACCGGATATACGAATTTGTAGCCACGCCTGGAAATGGTCTGGATATAGCGTGTGCCGGTGGTGCCGTCGTTGAGCGCAACCCGCAACTGGCGCATGCAAGCGCTGATGCCCTCCTCGAACTCCACTACTGCCTTGCTGCCCCACAGGGAATTCCGAATCTCTTCTCGGGAAACGATGTTGTCCGCATGACTCAACAGCAAAGTCAGCAGTTTCGCCACCTGCGGGCGCAGCAAGGTCGCCTTCTGGCCGTCGCGCAGTTCGCCGCTGCGTGGATCGAACACAAATTCGCCAAATGCGAACTTAGCGCTGGGGATGTCCGGAGTGATATCCATGACTTTTATATGAGTATGCTGCCCATCTAAATTTCCATCGAAGCCTGAGATGTCCCGGCACTCTTTATAGCTGTAAGTGCGTTATTCGTGTCAGGTATCAGCAATAATTTATAAATGAATAATATAAATGAGCTGCTCCAATCGCTGGCAAGGTCATCCCAAAAGATGGATAGGCTTAGGTTGCCGGTATCGAACAGTACCACGGCCCCATGGCTCTTGAGCCAGCCCGAACCCAGCAACCCAACCTGGGCGGCGAATGCGGCGGTGCCTTCAGGACCGGGGAACATCGAACTGCCAGCGGCCGTGATGAGCAAATATTCGCTCATCTCAGCGCGATTCATCGCCATCGCCGCATCGCGACTTTCCGGTAATACTTTCAATTTCAGTAGAGCGTAAACAAGGCATTCTCATGCAGAATCCCGCATGTCGGGCATATTGGAAGAAACACAGCCAGTGTACCATGTACTTCCAGGGCAGTTTGAAGCACGCACATGACTGCAATTACTCATTTCATCCTCGATTTCGACAGCACGCTGGTTCGTACAGAGACGCTGGAAATCATGGCGGAACTCGCGCCGGATGGCGCGAAGGTACTTGAGCGTATCGGTAAGCTCACGCACGAGGCCATGAGCGGCAAGTTGGATTTTCGTACAGCGATGGTGGAGCGCCTCGGAATATTACGTGCACATCGCGACCTGCTGCCGAAATTAATAGAGCGCATGCAAGATGAAATCACGCCTTCTTTCGCGCGTAACCGCGCCTTCCTCACGGACAATGCGGACCATATCCACGTGGTTACCAGCGGCTTCCATGAAATCGTAGTGCCAGTAGTCGAAACCCTCGGCTTGAGAACGGATCATGTACATGCCAACACGCTGACATATGACAGCGAAGGTTATGTGAACGGCTGCGACTGGAGCAACCCCTTGTCGGCTGGCGGCGGCAAAGCAAAAGTTGTGGCCACACTAAATCTGCCCGGCAGTATCGTGGCGGTGGGTGACGGCTGGAGCGACTACGAGATCTTCCATGCTGGCGCCGCCAGTTCCTTTTATGCCTTTACAGAAAATCTATACCGTGAAGCAGTGGTGAAAGTCGCGGAGAAAGTCGCACCCAGCTTCGACGAGGTACTCTACGATCTCGGTCTGCGCTCTGCCCTGTCCTATCCCAAAAACCGCCTCAAGGTGCTGCTGCTGGAGAATATCCACGCTGAGGCGGTGGCAGCCTTCGAGAGGGAAGGTTATGCAGTAGAAACGATCAGTGGCAGCCTGGATGAGACCGCACTGTCACAACGCCTGGCCGATGTGGCCATCCTCGGCATCCGTTCCAAAACCCAACTCACCGAGCAGGCGCTGGCTGGCGCGAAGCGTCTGCTGGCAGTGGGCGCATTCTGCATTGGCACAAACCAGATTGATCTAGGCGCCTGCGAACTCAAAGGCATCGCTGTGTTCAATGCACCTTTCAGTAATACCCGTTCGGTGGTGGAACTGGCGCTTGCGGAAATCATCCTGCTCGTACGCGGGATACCTGAAAAAATGCGCCTGCTGGATCATGGCATATGGGATAAATCCGTGAAAGATGCCCACGAAGTACGCGGTAAACGTCTCGGCATCATCGGCTATGGAAATATCGGCATACAGCTTTCAGTGCTGGCAGAAGCGCTAGGCATGGAGGTCTGTTTTTACGACGTGGCGGAGAAGCTGGCACTGGGCAGGGCACGGAAATGCGCCTTTCTAAACGAACTTCTGGAAATCTCCGATGTCGTCACGGTACATGTGGATGGCCGCAAGGAGAACGCCAACCTCATCGGCGCACGGGAACTCGCGCGCATAAAGCCCGGCAGTGTATTTCTGAATCTGAGCCGCGGCCACGTAGTGGATCTGGACGCCTTGCGCGCGGAACTACAAAGCGGCCGGCTGCGCGGTGCGGCCGTGGATGTGTTTCCGGAAGAGCCTTCAAGCAATGGCGCAGCTTTCGAACATCCGCTGCGCACATCAACAAACGCTCTGCTCACGCCTCACATCGGCGGCAGCACACTGGAGGCTCAGCAAGACATTGGCCGCTTCGTCAGCAGCCGCCTCATCGATTACATCAATACCGGCAGCACTGAAAACAGCGTCAACTTTCCTGCCCTGCGCCTGCCACCGCAGGCAGATGCCCATCGTCTCATGCACGTGCACAAGAACATTCCGGGCATACTGGCGCATATCAATCAGACACTGGCCGCCCATGGCGTCAATATCCTTGGTCAATATCTCAAGACCAATGAACATATCGGTTACGTCATCACCGATATCAACAAGAATTATTCAGATGCAGTTATCACTGAAATCCGGCAAATATCACATACACTTCGATTCCGCGTCTTATACTGATCGCCCTCAGCAGCCAACAAGAAGCGCCTCTTGCAGGAAATGCAGGATTCAAAACATAGTTTTGGCCACCGCGAGAATATCGTCCTCGCTTACCAACACCAGGTTCGCCGCCGCCGCCAGAGGAATATAGGAATCCATACCAACCACACGCTTCTTGAGGATGCCTGGACCGGCGTGCTCTTCGATGGCGGTGAAGATTTCTTCGGAGATACCGCCGGTTTCACGGCCTTCGTCCACCACCAGCACTTTGCCGATTTCCTTTGCGTGTTTTGCAATTAACTCGCTGTTGAGCGGCTTCAGCCAGCGTAAATCCAGCACGCGTGTCTTTTTACCAGTCTCTGCTTCGAGTTTCTTCGCCGCTCGCAGCGACATGGGCACGCCGTTGCCGAACGTGATAATCAGCAGGTCCTTCGCCTTAGGATTATAGTCGCGGCCTTCACCGAGCGGCACGGCACGATCCGGCGCCGGATACTCGAATACCCAGCGGTGATCCTTTGGTTCGCACAAGTCTTTCGTCATGTAAAGTGCGATAGGCTCAAGAAACATCACCACGCGTCCGTCCACGCGCGCTAACGCAGCACAGGTGCGCAGCATCATGGCAGCGTCGTCACCGCGGGACGGACAGGCCACCACGATGCCGGGGATATCGCGCAGCGCAGTGAAGCTGTTGTCATTGTGAAAATGTCCGCCGAAGCCCTTCTGGTAGCCGAGCGCAGCGATGCGCACTACCATGCCGTTGGCATATTGCGCGTTGGAAAAAAATTGCATTGAAGCCGCTTCACCGCGGATCTGGTCGCAGGCATTGTGGAAATATGCGAGGTACTGGATTTCCGGGAACGGCAGCAAACCCATGTAAGCAGCACCCTGAGCCATGCCGAGGATGGTTTGTTCGTCGAGAAGCGTATTGAACACGCGCTGACCTCTGAAGGTCTGGTACAAACCGGAGGTGACGGTATAGACGCCGCCCTTCTGGGCCACGTCCTCTCCGAACAGGGTCATCTCAGGATATTTCGCCATGAGATCGAACAACGCACGGTTGATCTGGATGGACAGATGCCGGGCTGGCTGTTTCTCGGGCAGCGCATCTTCGCCGCCAAACGCGCTGATCCGCGCCGCCTTCGGCGCCAGACGCACAGCCTCTTTGTTCACCTTATCCGGGTGATACGGCGCGAGTGGCGCCACCACCTGTTC
>JBOIBD010000191.1:0-4304 GCA_050739415.1 Gammaproteobacteria bacterium
GTCTCCCCGGCTGGGGCTGGTTCGTGATCGGTATCATCGTGACTGTGGTGATTATCAAAGGCGCGCCTCAAGTCTGGAAAAAAGTGGAACACCGCATCAACCCCGCCGCTACAGAAACCGCAAAAGCTGCTGCGAAATCACACACCAAAGCATCCGCTGCCAGCACCGCGCCGACGGAACCGCATTTCGACTTCTACAAAATGCTGCCGTCGTTCCAAGTGGTGATCCCGAGCCAGGACAA
Organism: Gammaproteobacteria bacterium; assembly: GCA_050739415.1. Taxonomy (GTDB): domain Bacteria; phylum Pseudomonadota; class Gammaproteobacteria; order Natronospirales; family REEB76; genus REEB76. The sequence goes on from JBOIBD010000191.1 coordinate 242, forward strand.
GGAAGTGCGCTCCGGCGACGTGCCCGGACCCGTAAACCAGCCTGGCACCTATTTCCTGCAGGTGGGCTCGTTCCAGAATTATGCGGAGGCGGATCGTCTCAAGGCAAACCTGGCATTGCTGGGCGTCGAGTCCAGCATCCAGCAGGTGAAGGTAAACAACGGCAGCACCTGGAACCGCGTGCGCATTGGGCCCATCAACAACCTGTCACAACTCAATGCCATGCGCGCCAAACTGGCGCAGAATCACATAGAACCGCTGGTTATCAAGATTAACTGACGGGGATCTATTTATAACCAGTCCGACCACCATCACTAAGGTAACAGTTATATGTTAGCTAGTACGGCAGAAACCATAATAGCCGTAACTTCCTTGGGCGCGTTGATTGTGGCAATTATTGCATTGCGGTTCACAATCAAGCAGGGAGCAGAACAGCTAAAGCAACTCCGCTACGCCTCTGTACCCGCCATTATGACAGAGGTTCATTATGAGCATACCATTGAAGAAAAATGTGCCGGATTAGCACTGAGAAATAGTGGTAACGGTGCGGCAATTGTTGAGTCCATAATTGTTACGTATCATCATGACAAGCTGTCGGTAATGGAGCCCGTGAATGAACCAATGTGGGCCGAACGATTTCTAACAGAATTAGACCACAAAGGTATTCCGCGTCCGATTCCTGCGAGCTTCACGACTGGCTATGTGCGTGAAGGAGGTATTTTTGCCGCAGGGCGCTTGTTTTGGCTCATTTCAAAGCAGGTGGGAACGCATGTTGCGATAAATACAGTTCCCATGCCACCTAACGTTACAAATTTTGATGACTTTATTAAACAGCTAGAAGTTCAAGTGAAGTATAAATCGCTTTATGGGAAACAATATTCTACGGATACCCCATACAATGCCGACGGAAATATTTAGAATTTACACTTAGCAAAATGGAAGCAGAGCATTGACGATAATCATTGAACAACAGCTTGCTAAGGAAAAGCATGTGGCGGCAGTGGGATTCATCCACCCGGGATTAAAGTCTGCCGTTTTCTGAATGGCAGTGCAAGGAATAGCCAGAAACAGACCGCGGTATTTTTTACATTAAAGAACATCCTTCGACAGACTTATGACGAACGGGCAATAAATCGTATTTCGTCTAATTCTCGCCTTCATCCCCGCCCAGACTGCGAAAATCTATCCCCAGTGAATTGAGCTTGCGGTACAGATGCGTGCGTTCCATGCCGACGCGCTCGGCAAGTTTGCCCACTTTGCCGCCGCACAGCTGCAACTGCTGTTCCAGATACGCGCGCTCGAATTGCTCGCGGGCCTCGCGCAAGGGCAATGCCAGCAGGTCCTGTTTCACCAAGGGTTCGCCGGATGTGTAAGGCGCGAGTGCGCTTTCCACTTCTTCCAGAGAAATCTCGCTGTCATCCCCCAACATCAGAAAGCGTTGTACCAAGCTGCCGAGTTCCTGGAGGTTCCCCGGCCAAGGGTAATTGCGCAGGCGGTTCTGTGCGGCAACGCTGAAACGCCGGTAGGTGAGATGGTCGCTATCGGCCAGCGCGTCGGTATAGAAACGCAACAGTTCCGGAACATCTTCCAGATACTCTCGTAAAGGCGGCACACGCAACAACACGCCTTCGAGACGTGTGTACAGATCGCGGCGGAAGCGGCCATCAGCCAGCATATTTTCGATTTCTGGTTGCGCAGAAGACATCATGCGCAGATCCAGCGTTTCAGGCGCGCTTCCACCAACGCGAGTGTAACTGCCTTGCTCGAGCACATTCAGCAGTAATTGCTGCGCCACTAGCGGCAGGTCCGCGAGTTCATTCAGGAACAACGTACCTTCGCGCGCGGCATCCAACCAACCTGGCTCGACCTGCCCTCCCTGTTCACGACCCAGGAATCTGAGTTCCGTTTCGTCGGCGGGCAGTCCTGCCAAGATCACGTTCACGAACGGGCCTGCCGCACGTGCGCTCAAGGCGTGCATATGACGTGCGAGGCTTTCGCGACCTGTGCCAGACTCTCCGACCAGTAACACCGCTGCCTCATGCGGTGCGATGCGGCGGCATTGGTCCCGCAGGAGCCGCACGGGTCGGCTCTTGCCCAGGGGTTCGAGCGGCGCTTGCGGGCCGCGTTTGACAAGCTGACTGCGCGCCTGCCGTCCCACCTCGATGGCGTGTTCCACGGTGCGCAGCAACTTTGCTAGCGACAGCGGCTTCTCGACGAAATCCAGCGCGCCCAGTTTCGTGGCTTCGATCGCAGTTTCGACGGTTCCGTGGCCCGACATCATTACCACGGGAAACGACAATGCATCTTCGCGGGTCCATTCCTTGAGTAGGCTGATGCCGTCCATGTCGGGCATCCAGATATCCAGCAGCACTAGATCCGGCTCGCTCTTCTTGCGCGCCGAGCGTGCTTCTGCCGCATTGCCGGCAACGCGCACTTCATAACCTTCCTCGGTGAGGATTTCCTGGACCATGCCGCGGATATCCGCTTCATCGTCCACTACCAGAATCTGCGAAGCTCGCATGTAACTCTCCTACGCGCCGGAACGCCGCTGCAGACCGCTGAGCAGCGCACTGGTGCGTCCTGCTTCAGTCACCGGCAGACGAATGATAAGTTGTGCACCGCCGTCGGGGCTATTTTGTGCGCGGATGCTGCCGCCATGCTCTTCAGCGAGTTTCTTCACGATAGCCAGGCCAAGACCCGTACCTTTGGGCTTGCTGGTCACGTAAGGCTCGAAGGCATGACCGAGAATTTCAGTATCGAATCCAGGCCCATTGTCCTCCATCACGATCTCCGCAATCTCCTCTCCACCGCGGTGATAGTAATGCGTGGTGATCTTCACCCAGCTGTTCTTGTGCCCCTCCAGCGCTTCCTGGGAATTCTTGAGCAAATTATGCAGCATCTGCCGCACCCGGCCGGAATCCGCTTGCACCAGCGGCAGGTTATCGTCAAGCTTGAGTTGGATGACCATACCAGTCTCGCGCGCCTTGTACAGTTCCCCTACTTCGTTCACCAGCGCATTCAAGTCCAGTGGGACGAATTCCAGCACGGGACTGCGCGCGTACTCACTGAATGCATTGACCATGGATTTCATGGCTTCGACCTGCTGCACGATGGTGTGCGTGGCACGGTCCAGCACGTCTGCATCCTCGGCCTTGAGATTGCCAAGATATTTACGGCGCATGCGTTCTGCCGCCAGCCGGATGGGTGTGAGTGGATTCTTGATCTCGTGCGCCAGACGCCGTGCTACCTCGCCCCAGGCGGCATCACGCTGCGCTTCGATCAGAGCGGTCAGGTCATCAAACACGATTACGTGGCCAGGTGGTGCCTCGCCGCTGCCTGGCAAGGTGGTGCAGCTCACCATGAGCATGCGCCTTCCGGTGGCACCGTGCAGCAGCATTTCCTCGCGCCACTCCGCTTCTTGTGTTTCCAGCCGAGTACGGCAGGCGTTCGCAAACTGGCCAAACAGCGAATCATCGCCGGCCAACGGCGTCAGGGATTTGTTCAGATGCCGCTGTAGTGCGGTGCCGAGGATGGCGTCCGCGGCAGGGTTCGCGGTCTTGAGCATGAGGTCCCCGTCCACCGAGATCACGCCGGAGGAAAGCCGCGTCAACACCGCGTCCAAATAACTGCGCTCGCTTTCCACCTGGGTACGGCTGCGGCGCGCTGCATCCTGCGCCAGTGACAAGCGCTGGGTCATTTCGTTGAACGACGATACCAGGTAACCCACCTCGTCCCGCGAAGACAAAGGCAAACGCGTACTGAAATCACCGCGGGCCACGCTGCGCGTGCCTTCTACCAGATTTTGGATGGGTTCTACCAGCTTGCGGGCAGCCACGAATGCGACCCACACTGCCATGAGTACCGACAATAAAAGCACCAAGGAGAGCGTCAGCATGAAGCTGTACTTGAGCGGCTGGCGCAACACCGTGAGTTCACGGTAATGGGAATAGGCGGCCTGCACGCGACTGGCAAGACCACTTTGTTGATCGGCCACTGGAAAGATCGCCTGCAGGATATCAGGCCGCCACCACAAACCGCCCATGGTCACTGGTACCAGCGCACGGC
>JBOIBD010000192.1:0-4265 GCA_050739415.1 Gammaproteobacteria bacterium
GCGCTATGTCCCGGTGGACACACGCCGGTATCTGCTGGATCTTGGCACCGGCAGTGGCGCCATCGCATTGGCGCTGGCAAAAGAGCGGCCAAATTGCACCATCATCGCCACCGACATCAGCCGGGCTGCGCTGACAGTGGCATACGAAAATGCCCAGGCGTTGGAAATCAACAACGTGAAATTTCGTCTGGGCGAATGGTTCGCGCCTATATCCAGCCGGCGATTTGGTGTCATCGTCTCGAATCCGCCCTACGTGCCCAATGACGATCCGCATTTGAAGGCCGGTGATTTGCGCTTCGAACCACAAAATGCCCTGACCGGCGGACCCGATGGTCTCGCCGCCATTCGCAAGATCGTGCTGCGGGCACCGACCCATTTGGATCCGTGTGGCGTGCTGCTGATTGAGCACGGTTACGACCAGGGCGAGCGCGTGCGCGCCTTGTTCGCAGCCGCCGGATTCTCCGACATCCATACTGTTCGTGATCTGGATGACAATGAACGCGTGACCACCGGACGCTTTTCCGACTGATAGAATTGTGTTTTATTCACTGGAGCTTCACATGATCCTCATGACCACCAGCCTCGGCGACATCACACTGGAACTGTATCCTGACAAAGCGCCGATCAGCGTGGAGAATTTTCTCGCCTATGTGGACGAAGGTTTCTACGACGGCACTGTATTCCACCGCGTGATCCCGAAATTCATGATCCAGGGCGGTGGTTTCACACCGGACATGCAACAGAAAAAACCCCGTACGCCCATCCACAACGAAGCGAACAACGGGCTGTTGAACATGCGCTACAGCGTCGCCATGGCGCGTACCTCCGACATCCACAGCGCCACCAGCCAGTTCTTCATCAATCTGGCCGACAACGCGTTTCTCAATAACGGTAGCCGCGATTATGGTTACGCGGTATTCGGCAAGGTGACGGACGGCACGGAAATCGTGGACAAAATAGCCGGCGTCAAAACCGGCCGCCATGGTCCACATGGTGATGTGCCGCAGGATCCGGTGATGTTGGTCTCTGCCAAGCAACTCTAGCCGCAACAAACATTGTTGCTTTGTAGGCCAAGGCGCTCCAACCGTCAGTTTCTCGTTCACGCGTAGACTCAAGACTTGCACTAGGCTATGGCCAACTGAGCTGCCAACGGTCCGCGCGCGCCGATGCGCGCTTTAATCAACTCGCGAAGAAATACACCACCATTACACTGGACTAACCGCAGCGTGCGCGCCGCGCAGACGTTCATTCCTTCCCCCCGGGAGAAGGTGGCGCGAAGCATCGGATGAGAATCTGGTCCCGAACAGCGCATGCGACTCTGCACGATTGCGTACCCTCATCCCCAACCCTTCTCCCGAATGGAGAAGGGAGTCGGCGGCGCAGAACGGTCGCCAATTCCGATAGACTGGCCGCATGAACGACCACCCACACTCATTGCGTGACAGCCACCCTCTGGCGTTATCGGGTTTCGGTGCGGCGGGCGAGATACGACTGGAAGCGTACTTGCACCAGCACATCCCACTGGTGCGCCACATGCAGATACACGTAGCGACATGCGACACCACCGGACTGACACTCACGGCACCGCTGGCGGCGAATATCAATCACCAGGCCACGGCTTTCGGCGGTAGTCTGGCGAGCCTCGCAACGCTCGCTGGCTGGGGGCTCCTCTGGCTGCTGCTGGAACAGGAAACGGCTGCGCACATCGTGGTGAATGAATCCCGCATGCAGTATTTGCATCCGGTGACACAGACGCTCGTCGCCCATTGCCTGCTGCCAGATGAAACCACATGCCGGCATTTCATCGCCACACTTGAACGCCGCAACAAGGCGCGGATCGAACTCAAAGCCGAGATCCTGCAAAATAAAACCGTCTGCGCACGCTTCACCGGCAGTTTCGTGGCGTTTCGCGGGACCTCCGATGCCCCAAGCTGAGAGCCTGCGGCTGCCACGTCCGCTGGTGAACCAGTTGCTGCATATCGCGCAGCAGGCAGTGTCATTTTCCCAGGGCTTTGTTCTGCATCGCGGTGACGATCATTTTCTGTGCGCGCCGCTGCCAGCTGATGGCAATCTCGTTCAATCCGTAAAACAGCTACACAGGCGTCAGGAGCGGGTGTTTGCATTTTATCGCAGTTCAAATACAGTCTTGCCACCACTGGCGGTGGCCGAACTCAAGACGATTGCCGAATTTGTTTCGCTTTATCTGGCGGTCGGCTTGGATATCAAAGGCGTGCTGCAACTACGCGCTTGGCGGATTGACGGTTTGAAGATTTTGGAACTGGATGTGGCTATCACTGAGGCGAATACACCGCCTCAATGACGCGCGTCGGAGGACGGAAGCTGTGTCGCACCCGTGAAGAGGGCTTCAATATCCACGGAATCAAAATCGTAACCACGGCCACAGAATTCACAGTCCACGTGCACCTTGCCCTGCTCGTGCAGGACACTGTGTACTTCTTCCGCGCCCAATCCACGCAAGGTTGCTTCAATCCGCTCACGCGAGCATTGGCAGCGAAACGATACCGGCGCGACCTCGAACAGCCGCAGGTCGTCTTCGTGATACAGCCGGTGCAGCAGTTGTTCAGCTGACAGCGTCTTGAGTTCCGCATCCGTCACGGTATCCGCCAGCACTGTCACGTGCTGCCAGGCATCGGGGTCGCGTTCGCGTTGCGGCATTACCTGCAACAGCAAGCCTGTAGCGCTAACATCATCTGTCGCCAACCACAAACGTGTCGGCAACTGTTCGGAACGCTGGAAATAACTCTCCAGGCATGCGGCCAGGGTTTCACCTTCCAGCGGCACGATGCTCTGGTAGCGCTCGCCCTGCCCCGACGGCTCGATCGTGAGCACCAGTTTGCCGTCACCCAGCAGGTTTTTCAGGCCGGATTCCGGCAGCTGTGTGTGCCAGCGCGCCAGCCCGCGCAGACTGAAACGGCTGGTGCATTGCACCACCAGCAAGTGCACGGGTCCGTTGCCCTGGATTTGCAGCGTGATGGTTCCGTCGTACTTGAGTGTTGCTGACAGCAGCACCGTGGCGGCCACCGCCTGACCCAAGAGCGCGCGCACCGGTGCCGGATAGTCCTGCCGCTCCAGCACCGCACGCCAACTGGCATCGAGATGCACCCAGCGGCCCTGTACAGGAAGCTTTTCAAAAATAAAACGGCGGAGTGAATCGTGTTCAGACATCACAAAAAATAGTACCAAGTGCTACGTGTTGTGTGTTGTGGAATGCGTGAAACCGAAATCCATAGCTGCTTCTACACAGCACACAGCACACCATTCGCAGCACTTTCGTCTCTATCAAGACAGCTCCATCAGCCCTTGAGTTTCTTCGAAAGCAGCTCATTGACCTGCTGTGGATTCGCCTTGCCCTGGGTCGCCTTCATCACCTGTCCTACGAAGAAGGCGAACAGTTTGTCCTTGCCAGCCCGGTAATCGGCCAGTTGCTGGGGGTTTTTAGCCAGTACATCTTCGATTATGGTCAAGAGCGCAGAAATGTCGCTGATCTGCTTGAGGCCCTTTCTGGCGATCACCGCATCGGCATGACCCTCGCCTGCCCACATGGACTCGAATACTTCTTTCGCGATCTTGCCGGAAATCGTGTTATCGCCGATGCGCCTGAGCAACCCTGCCAGCATGCCAGCCGTCACCGGGCTATCGCTGATCTCCTTGTTGTCCTTGTTGAGGGCACCGGACAGATCCCCCATCACCCAGTTGGCACACAGCTTGGCCTCGCCGCCCGCCGCCTTGACCACGGCTTCGTAGTAATCCGCCAGTTCCCGGCTGGCCGTGAGCAACGCCGCATCATAGGCAGAAAGGGTGTATTGCTGCATGAAGCGTTGCTTTTTCTCGTCCGGCAGCTCTGGCAGTGTTGCACGCACTTCCTCGATGAAGGCTGGGCTGATATCCAGTGGCAGCAGGTCGGGATCCGGGAAATACCGGTAATCGTTGGCTTCCTCCTTGCTGCGCATCGGACGGGTCTCATTCTTTTTGGAATCGTATAGTCGTGTCTCCAGCACCACCTTGCCCCCGCTCTCGATCAGCTCTATCTGCCGCCCGACTTCATAATTGATGGCTTTTTCGACGAAATGAAAAGAATTGATGTTCTTGAGTTCCGCGCGAGTACCAAACCTTGATTCACCCTTGCGCCGTACCGAGACGTTGGCATCACATCGGAAGGAACCTTCCTGCATGTTGCCGTCACAGATCTCGAGATAACGCACCAGGGAATAAATCTTCTTCATGTAAGTCACGGCTTCTTTCGC
>JBOIBD010000193.1:0-4255 GCA_050739415.1 Gammaproteobacteria bacterium
TTTGGAATTTTCCTATGGACTCGATAGCGGGGTCTATTTCTTTGGACAGTGGAACCAGCTGAACTTTGAGACCCTCGACGGACATCACGACGTGACCGGTATCGGTGTCGGCGCGCATCAAAAGTACAATGATTCCACCTCGTTTTTTATCGACCTGGAATCGCTGCGTGACCGTTTAAGCGGGAGTCTGGGTGGTGGGGAAGATATCTATTGGCGCGTGGATTACGGATTCAATGCCAACTTATCGGATTATGCCGCTGTAACCGGCGCCATTTTTACCGAGCGCAACACAGATTTTGGCCGACGGCCTTTCGGAGAGCGCTTGGGGTTGAGCTTCGGCAGCAAAATGTTGGCGCTGGGCGTGTTCTGGGAACACACGGCCAATGGCAACCGCGAGCAAGCTGCACTGACTTGGTATTACAAATAAGTTGCGATACCTATTACCCGTGCTTTCTGAATTTCATTCACCCATATGAACCGTCGATCTGATTTTTCCAAACCACTGGACAATGGAGTTTGGCAGCGCTTCCGGCGTGCCTATGACGGATTGCGACGCGAGTTGCATCTGGATATCTGGTTCCCACATATTCCCTTGGCGCTGGCCACGGCTATCTTTGGCATTTTCCGAATCTCACCGGATATACCGCGTGCCCTCGGTATGCCGTTATTCAGTGTTGCAGGGCGGGCACATGCCATACTGTTGCATTCCGCGCTACTGGGCGTGCCGGCCACGGTGGCCGGGATATTTCTGCTGGTGATGTCCGTTGGTTTAGCACTGCGTTCAAAACTTGCCTGGGCAACTGTGATTCTGCTCCTGATTGCCGGCTTGTCGCTCACATTCGCGGACTATACGGCAGTGTCCGGCGCCATGTTGACCTACAATGCGGTACTACTAGTGGCTCTGTTGGCAGCATCCGCCAGTTTTTACCGCAGCAGTCTTACCACTGGTACCCTGTTTGCAATTACCAGCATCCTGGCGGTATTGGTTTACGCTGTCTTTGGCAGTTATCAATTGGGTGCGGATTTTGCGCCACCCATTACGGATATCACCACCGCGCTGTATTTTTCGATCGTCACCATGTCCACGGTGGGGTACGGCGATATCATCCCAAAAACCGCCGAAGCCAAGTTATTCGTGGTATCGATCATCGTGCTGGGCATCAGCGTATTCGCCGCGTCACTAAGTGCGGTACTCATGCCGGTCATTAACCGTCGGGTCACACGGCTTCTTAAGCCGGGGAAAAGCAGAATGGAACGTACACAACATTATATTATCGTCGGCAATACAGCTTTAGCACGCAATACCTACAAAGAGCTGCATGAGCGCAAACAGCAGGTTACCTTTATCCGCGAACAGGCCGATGCTGATTCCGGTTTGGACGTAGTGGTGGGAGATTCCAGTAGCCTCGAAGTGCTACGCCAAGCGGGTGCACATGAAGCGAAGGCGGTACTGGCTCTGAGTGATGACGATTCCCGTAATGCCTTTGTGGTGCTGGCGATGCGTGAACTAGCCGAAGCGATTAAGACTGTGGTAGCAGTCAACGACGCCCGCAACCTGGCCAGTGTCAAGCGTGTGCATCCTGATCTAATCATCTCACCACAGATATTAGGCGGTGAACTGTTGGCCATGGCACTAAGCGGCGAACCAATGAATACCGACAAACTCATCGACGAATTACTGCATTTTAGCCAATAGTCTCTGTTTTGCAGAGTTCATCGGGTAAACTACCGCGCTATCCGATGGCCACATATTCAGAATCATGAGCATCCGCACTCGTTTCGCCCCAAGTCCAACCGGTTATCTGCACATCGGCGGCGCCCGTACTGCGCTGTTCTGCTGGCTTTATGCACGTCGTTATCAGGGCACATTTATCCTGCGCATCGAAGATACGGACCGGGAACGTTCGACGCCGGAAGCTGTGCAAGCCATCCTGGATGGTATGGTCTGGCTCGATCTAGAACAGGATGAGGGGCCGTTCTACCAAACGCAGCGTTTTGATCGCTATAAAGAAGTTGCCCAGCAATTGCTCAAACAAAGCCATGCGTATCATTGCTATTGTACAAAAGAAGAGCTGGCACAGATGCGCAATGAGCAACTCGCGCGCAAGGAGAAGCCTCGTTACGACGGGCGCTGTCGTCAACGCGCCGAGCCGCGTCCCGGCATCCAGCCGGTAATTCGCTTCAAGAATCCCCAAACTGGGCAAACGGTGGTGAATGATCTGGTGCGTGGTCGGGTGGTGTTCGAAAACAGTGAGCTGGATGATCTCATCATTACTCGCTCGGACGGCACGCCCACCTACAATTTTACGGTAGTGGTGGATGACATGGACATGCACATCAGCCACGTGATCCGTGGCGACGATCATCTGAATAACACGCCGCGGCAACTAAATATTTTTAATGCCCTAGGTGCGAAGCCGCCAGCGTACGCACACTTGCCCATGATTCTAGGACCGGATGGCACCAAACTTTCAAAACGTCACGGTGCCGTGAGCGTCATGCAGTACCGCGAGGAGGGTTATCTGCCCGAAGCGGTCATCAATTATCTGGTGCGACTAGGCTGGTCCTACGGCGATCAGGAGATATTCAGCCGTGAGGAAATGGTCTCGCTTTTCGACATCGCGGATGTCAATCAGTCCGCCTCAGCTATCAATCCGGATAAATTGTTGTGGCTCAACCAGCATTACATCAAGAGTGGGGATCCGGTAAAACTGGCCACCGAATTGGGTTGGCATCTGTCACGTATCGGTATTCAAACGAGCGACAAAACAAAACTCTCAGCAGTGGTGCATGCCCAGTCCGAGCGCGCCAAAACGCTGAAAGAGATGGCCGAGGCAAGCCGCTATTTCTTCGAGGAATTCAGTGGCTACGAATCCAAGGCGGCTGACAAGAATCTGACACGCGAGGGTTTGCCTGCGCTCCGAGACATGCGCGCGCGTTTGACGAGGCTCACGGATTGGTCCGCGCCAGCCATCCATGGCGTGCTGGAAACCAGTGTCGCGGCCCTCGGACTCAAGCTTGGCAAAGTCGCTCAGCCGTTGCGGGTCGCGGTTTCCGGCGGTGGTGTATCGCCGCCCATTGATGTAACAGTGGCAATCATTGGCCGTGACGTCACACTCGCACGCCTGGATCGGGCTATTCAATGGATTGAAGCACGGGGGATTGAAGCGCGAAGCGCCTGATTTCCACAGGATTTTGATTGACAGTCCCGCCATCAAGCCCGAAAATACGCGCCCCGCGTGGGGCCATAGCTCAGCTGGGAGAGCGCCTGCATGGCATGCAGGAGGTCGCCGGTTCGATCCCGGCTGGCTCCACCAGAGTTTGTTGTGACTTGTGACATAGAGCCATCCATGGCGCGTTGTCCGGCCGCGTCTTTTCCGCACATCGCCCTATGTGCTGAAAAATCTAGGGCCACCATCCTTGGCGGCCCGTTCGTCGCGGTGCGACGAACTCTGTCTGTGCACTCGGCGGGGTGAAGCAATACTTAGCCTGAAGGTGACTTGCGTTGACTGACTTCGCCCACGAGTCCAGAAACAGGAAATTCGGGATCGTTTACCGCCTCGTCCCCATCGTCTAGAGGCCCAGGACATCGCCCTTTCACGGCGGTAACGCGGGTTCGACTCCCGCTGGGGACGCCATTACATACACGAAGACAAATACATTGTTAAACAGTCGCTTACCACCTGCCAGCTTCGGAAAACCTGACTTTGAGCACTTTGGCTTTAGCGGTACAATTCGCGCCCTGAACGCGCAGGATTCCATACTCGCCCGCTAATAGAATCACAGGATTAACACAGTGCCGGCTGGTGCTCGAACGAGACCGGCCGGTTGTGTTTTGGGAACCCCTGGACAGGAGAGGCGTTGGGTGAACAAGCCGGCAGAAAATACTGCAGAACAAACGACTTCCAATGGTGTTAACGGTCATGCAGCGTCTGCGGATCGCAAGCGCTTACTGCTCCTGAGCTTAGGCGCTTTGGGCGTTGTATTCGGTGACATCGGCACAAGTCCGTTGTACGCCATCAGCAGCTCGTTTTCGTCCGGTTATGGTCTGGTGATTAGTCCTGAAAATGTGCTCGGCGTCTTGTCGTTGGTATTCTGGTCGCTAATTGTCATTGTTTGCATCAAGTACCAGGTGTTCGTACTACGGGCGGACAACAAAGGCGAGGGTGGCATTCTGGCACTGCTGTCCCTGTTGGACCCCTGGCGCATGCGCCGCAGCAAACGTTCCCGCATCCTCATTGCTCTCGGCATTTTC
>JBOIBD010000194.1:0-4219 GCA_050739415.1 Gammaproteobacteria bacterium
TGGTTATACTCTAGTGGCGATTGCGGATACGTTAGACATGCACTATACGACGGTAAGTAAAGTCATTAATCATGAAAACTGATATTTCAAGACCTGACCCCATTCGCTCTGATACTTTCGGCTACTGGGAACGCTGTAAGCGAAGACTTGAGAAGCATTGATCCAACATACGGTAGCCTTTGGTACAACATGAGGAATACATATCATGTAGAGAACAGATTATTTGCGAAAAGATGGGGGGTTGATCCAGCCCTCACTGTTTATGGCCCGTATAACAACATGGTACACCCATATATTGTGACGTATGGGCCACCGCAATAGGCATCAAAATGCGCAAAATGATCAGACTGAGTTGTGGGCGAATGAAATTACCAGCTTTGGCGAAAGCGATAGCGTTGTTTTGCTCCGTTGTGTCGTCTGTAATTGTGGCTAACGCTGTGCATTCGGCCAAGCCGATAATTGTCTCCAAGAGTTTACAAATGGCTGTAGGTTGCTTGTATTCCGCTAGTTGGATGCGTAAATACTTTTTCACATCTTTCGGAGGATTCAAAGAGGGGGAGGCGATATCGGTTCGATATAATCTCGGAACGATATCGGGTACCGAGCGGACGCCTGGTGCCTACAATGTTCTATTTTATTCTAAAGACGGCAAGCATGCGTTCTTACTTGATGCGGAGCCTAATAGCCGAGGCGGGTTTTTTGCCTCAGAGAACGACTATACGCTTCGACAACAAGGTTCAAAATGGCATGTTATTGAGGGAGAAGGAGGGTTTAGAGATTATGAAGCCGTCGAGAGATTGGTAAATCGCATGTCGAGTCAACCACTCTATCGTGTCCAATTAATTCCAGACGGAAAAGAGTGTGGTTCTGACTGAGGGTCATAAATGACCCGCTCTACTTACACACCATGCAAGCGGTGTTAGATGCGTTACCCAATGGAGGTCAGCCATGAGAGGGTGTGCACTTATTCTATTTTTGCTGTGCCTGCTAGGTAACCTGAGCGCATGCAGTGCAGAGCAATCGCGGATTGATGATTACTTTACTGATCCCCAATCCCGTGCTCTGGTGACGGCGGCGGTGGATGGCAACACCAAAGAGATTGAGCGTTTGGTAGCTTCCGGTGTCAATGTGAACGCCCGCGGCAAGGATGGCGTCACGTCGCTGATTTGGGCAATTTATCATCTCAAGAAGGCGGGTTACCAGGCGCTCTTGGAACACGGTGCTGACCCGAATATGCAAGTTCAAAACGGTACACTTATAGGTGACTCCGTGATGGAAACAGCGGCTCGTATGCAAGATTCGTCATATTTAAAACTCGCTTTACAGCATCGCGGAAATCCGAATCTCGTGAACAAGAGCAGTTACTACGATTACAACCCACTGATTAGTGCAATCATGGCGGATAGAAAAACCAATGTGGATCTTCTTATCCAAGCTGGTGCGGACATTAACGCAACAGTAGATGGGTTCAGCGGCCAGACACCCCTTGATTTTGCAGTAGGCGAACAAAATTATGAAATCGCATACCGCTTGTTACAAGCCGGGGCGAACTATCGCATCACTGATCCATATCAAGCTGCCGCAGGCAAAGGCAGCAATCCAATCGTCTGGGGTCTGGAGCATGGTGATCTTGATCCAGCCAGTGACAGATACAAATGGCGCGAAAAGGTTATTCAATTCCTGAACGCTCATGGCGTGGTCGTTTCGACGAAACCACCACCGGCAATGTGTACGCAGGATTTGGGTAAGGGCGTGAAGGTTATAGCCCCTTGCAATCAGCTCAAGCCTGCTCCACAGAATTGACCCTTCGGAAGGAAAAGGGGTCTATCTGAACTGCCCCTGATTTCGTGGACACCGAGATAGGCAGACTGGCTGCTCCTTCGTAGCTAGTTGGACAGTTTCGGCACGTTTACCAGCAAGACCCCATGCCGACCTTTTGGCCGCCCTGACACCGGGAGGTGGTGGAAGAAGGCATGGGAGCAGGGTAGAATCCGGTTGTCAGTTCTTGGAAATCAGACGATGAGTGCCGTAAAAGAGGAAGTAGAATCTCTGCTTAAGCGCCTGCCGGAAGGCAGCACACTTGAAGACGTGCAATACGGACTCTACGTGATTGAAAAAATCAAACGTGGCTTGGCAGATGCAGATGCTGGCCGCACGCTCACTCAGGAAGAGGTTGAAAAGCGGCTGGCTAAATGGCTTACCGCGTAATCTGGTCCGATGAGGCATCCGACGATCTCAAAGCCATAGCAGAATATATCGAACGCGACTCACCGCGCTACGCTGCCGCCGTCGTTGACAAAATCACTGCGCTGACACGCAACCTTCCAAAGTTTCCACGACTCGGGCGAGCGGTGCCGGAGCTTGAGCGCGAGGATATACGCGAGCGCTTCATGTTCAGCTACCGGATCGTCTATCAACTACGTGAAGACTCAATCCTCATCGTCAACGTTATCCACGGTCGGCGGCAGTACAGGCACGACGTCAGCATCTTGAATTGAAATCACTCGTTCCTCATTCCCCTAGAATAATAGGGGACAGACTGAAGCACCCACGATTTAACGGACACCCAGATAGGCAGACTGGCTGCTCCTTCGTAGCTAGTTGGACAGTTTCGGCACGTTTACCAGCAAGACCCCATGCCGACCTGTTGGCCGCCCTGGACCGAATGGCGGTGGAGGAGGCGGGGCATCGGGTTTAGAATGGATGCTCTCAAAATGGAATCAGCCCTATGGCTATCGCCCTTGAAACGATCCGTGAGAAGGTCCGCGACTTGGCGGAACACCTGCCAGCGGACGCCACTTGGGACGATGTCATTGAGAAAGCGCGTTTTCTCAAGGCTGTCGAGATTGGCATGGCTGCGGCTGATCGCGGTGAGTTTGCTACGGATGAAGAAGTAAAAGCAGCATTCAAGAATTGGGGCGTGAACGTTGAGAGTTAAGTGGGCCTAACCTGCCTTTGCTGATCTCATCGAAGCTCAAACATATATCGCCAAAGAAAACCCACGCGCCGCGCAGCAGGTTGGTGCGCGCGTATGGAGTGCCGGCAAGCAGCTCAGTGACAACCCTCATAATAGGGCGACTCGGCGAAAAACCCGGCACTCGAGAATGGATTGTTGGGCATACACCGTACCGACTGGTTTACCGCATTAAAGAAAATGGGATCGAAATTCTCCGCGTCTAGCATGCGAGCCGCGATTCGGTACCAGATCCAGACTGAATCTCCTCAAGGGGGGCAATTGCGGGGCGCGTACACCGGCGCGCTGCTCCATCCGCCGGAAAGTGCGGCGCTGCCCCGAAGGAGAAAAGGAACGCTGCTCAGTTGTTGATGGCCGTCGGCGTTTGGTTTTCGAGTGTGGTCCAGTGCGTCAGCAGCGTCTGCAATTCCTGGCTGGTTTCGTCGAGCGCCGTCACATCGGCGGTAGTTGGTGCCCGGTCGGCATCCTGCATGCGGTTCAATAGCATCTGCAGCGAGAAACCGGTGCTGACCAGGTTCGGTGCACCATGAAAGCCGAAGTAAAACGCAAACGGTGACATCGGCGGGCCAGTGAGCGTTTCCAGTTGTTTGCCATAGGCGGTCAGGGCTTTCGACGTGCCATGTTGCTTTTCATGCACCTTGATTTGCTGTTGCAGATCGTGTATTTGCCGCAGTGCGTCACTTGCTGCGATGCTTTCATCGTAGGCACGCATCGAGAGATCGAACTGCTGCTGCAACGCTGCCATCGATGTTGTTACGCGCGGGTCCATGCGCACGGTCAGCGGCTGGCTATAGCTTTCCCCATCCACCGTTAATTTCACGGTGTAGTTGCCGGGCATGATCCAGGGCGAACTCGCGATAACCGGGGTGTTGTGCATCACCGCCTGACCGGCGTCCAGGAACTGGAGTGCGCCGGGCATGGGCGGGTAGCGCATGTCCCAGACGAAGCGGTGCATACCGGCCTGGGTGGACAGATTCATGGGTGGACGCGGCCACCAATCGGGCACGTCAAGTTTTGCCGGGTCCAACGGTTTGACCGGATCGGCGCTGGAAAAATGCCGCACCAGTTTGCCATTTGCACCGAGGATATCGAGCGTGACCGGACCGTTCACGTTATCCGCGAAGTAATAATCAATGATCGCGCCCGGAGGCGGGTTTGACAGCGCCGGCATGCGCCAGGGTGTCGGCGGATTCATATCCCAGCGCACGCGGGTGGCGAGTTCCGGTTTGTATAAAGTCGCGGGAG
>JBOIBD010000195.1:0-4219 GCA_050739415.1 Gammaproteobacteria bacterium
ATCATCCTCAGCACCCCAAGCACGACCATTCAATGGCTCATGCCCATACTTGGCAATATAGTCAGCAATTGCGCCGTGGGTAGCCTCAAGCTTATAGCCATGCTCGTTCATGGTCAAGCCGTTGCGAGCCGCCACACGCTCCCACGTTGCACGAGCTAACTCTCCATACTCAGCCATGCCTAGCTTGCCTAATCCACTAGTGAAGATCAGTTCGTGATAGTGTGGGTGCCAACCATTCAGGCTAGACCATGTAACCTCAAGCACCGACACAGTACCTAGTCGATCTAACCCCGTCTTCATCGCTTGCCCTGCATGCCCCTGATTGAACGCCTTACGTGCCTTAGCAAACGCACCTAATGAGTCAGAGAGTGCCATACGGCGATGATGGGAGAATGTGTAGGTTGCAAAGAGCACAGGCCACTCTCGCTCTTCTGAAAGGCTTGTGGCTGATGCCAACTCGACACGCCGCCGCTCGCTAATCTTGGCCGCACACATCGAGCAATGCCAGACCGACTTACACGTTTGCAAGCCCTGGTACATCGCTCTCTGGTGTGTTGCATCATGCAGAATGTCTACCGACACAGCTACCGGGTTACGTAAACAAGTGGCTATGCTCTCATCTGGTAGTAGTTCACGTGCCTGAGACTGCAACGCCCAACGCAGCAATCGACGATCCACTATAGCCTGCTCTAAGCTCTGCCGTGTAAACCGGCCTGTAGAGACACGGGAAACTTTTCTACCAATAGTACCTAGAGGGACCGCTTCGCGATCAACAAACTCTACCATACATGACCACCTGCCAGAATGCGCCGCCACAGTTCCTTCGGTTCAATACCATGCCAATAGCGCAGGAAGTCGAACAGCGAGCCGCCATGTTGCCAAGTGTGACACCACCAACAAAAACCACCAGGTTGCTTAGGCGCATAGACCTGAAACGAGTGGTCATCATGACCTCCTGCATGATGCCAACCGAAAGGGCAGCGCCCACCATTACGAGCATCAAGGTCAACATAGCCAGCCAGCAGGTTGACCGCCTCATGGTCATAGGTTGCATTCCAGTCACGGATGGAGCGGTAAGGCGTGGGTATGTGCACGTTGGCAACCTTGCCAGCCAGCCTAGCGTTTTTTGAAAGCGGTTCTCTTTCCGTGTCTATCGCCGTGACATTGCGAGGCTCTGGCAAGCATGTCAGCAAGGCCCTAGGAGACGCGTACAACGCCTCTATCTGCTCAGAGGCCCGATAACCTATAGCGTGCCATTGACCGCCCCCAGCACGCGCTACGAACGGGTAACGCATGCCTGAACGCCTGTGGATGCCAAACGGCAAACGGATAGCAGAACCAACGCCCTCACAGGTCGATTGCTTGGGAAAGAACTCGACTCCCTTGGGGCAGAACGGTTTGAGTCGAGTGCGCACGTCGAGAGCCAGATAGGGCTGGTCGAAGAAAACCCACAGGTGTCCCCCGCGTCTGGATCGCTCTAAGTGGGACGGCAGCCCATAGGTCAGGAGATGCTCTTGCACCTCAACTAGCAAAGAAAAACCGCTTTCCTCATCCGCATCAAACACGGCAAAGGTGCAGGTATTATCAAACTCAAGAAGATACGTTGCTAGGCTTACTTCACCCTTGAGGTGTGCTTGCACGCGTGCACGGTCTAGCGGCCTATCAGCACGTGCATAGTTACCTGTTTCGAGTTGCACGCTATGGTCACCGGGACGGCCCACAAACAGGCTTATGTAGTGATCTATCCAGTCCATCAGAAAAGCCCTCTATTCCCGTAGCGGGCTTGTAGAGGGCTTTAATGGGCTATCTAGTGAGACGACTACCAAGACTCCCTACAAGGCCGCGCTACGGCGTTTCTCTGCAACTACTAGCGGTGAAGCAATGCCATCGCCATGATCAACTGTCCAACACAGATCCCCAGGAAGAAGATCAAGACCATCAACCCTGCCCAGGCAAACCCGGATACAAGACGGTGAGAAGCCGAAACATCCATGCGGGCAACCCGCGCCACTGGTTGGAGTTGGACCTGTCGCTTAAACCGTTTCATCCTTGTTTCCCCTTCGCCGAGCGCTCGCCTGCCAGCCGCCGCGCCCGCTTGGAACGGCACGCATCGCTACAAGTTAGTTGCTTAGCATTCTTCACCTTGAACGACTTCGAGCACTCGCTACAAGCCCGATGCTCGTCAGGTGCTTTCGACTTGCCCTCGTCCTCAACCACCGGCTCTTGCACCGACGTATCAGACTCGACAACCACCGGCTCTTGCGCAGGTAACTCACCTGTTTGCGCTAACGTGACCTTCGCCACTTTGCCACGGCTGCCGCCAAACACACGACCAAGCGAGGCACGGAACTGCTTACGGAAAGAAGCACGTAGAAGCGCACGCTCACGATCAGATTCCACTGTGACAGGTTCAGGTGTGACAGGTGTGACAGGTGTGACAGGTGCCACACCCGCAGTCGTCACAGTAGTTGGGGCTGGCAGTTGAGCAGGAGCGCGATAGGTCCGACCACCGCTCAACTGGCCGAGCAAGTGTGTGTTCAGATCGGTGGCTGTTTGCTGAATCGCATGCATTGACTCAGGCGAAGATACCGCACGATCTAGCTCCGTGACTAAGAAGTTAAGCTGCTTGGTTTGCAGCCGCAAGCGTGCGCGTGCCATCGCCTTGTAGTGTCGGCGATTCGCCCTCTTCATGTCGTACTGCATCTCAACATCTTCATGATGCATCTTCCCATCTTCATCGAGAAAGAAGAGCACAGCAACCCCAGCCATGTTCACGACAGGCGTTGCAGGAGCTAACTGTAACCACGCCGCTAGGAAGCCCGTTGCACCCGCGCCGTCCGCCTGGAAGACCAGGATGATGTTCATCGCGATGAGCATTAACTCTGCCGCGAAGATCAGCCATGCGAGCACCATCTGACGGCCCGGCGTGAAGAGCACGCTCTTACCGATGAGCATGTAGACGATGGCTAAGAAGCTCGTGAATGCGCCGATGTAGCACACGATCAACAATGGGCCAGCCGGAAACTTCGAGGTCATCAACTGGATGTACATCACGTCGCCGAAGGCCGCTACCACTAAGATCACGACAATAGCCAGGACACGACCAAGCCACTTCATACCAGTTGTGGCCGCATTGTCCTCAACCTCAAAGTCAAACTCTTGCTCTTGCATGGGTATTCCCCCAAAAGGCACGAGAGGCACAGTCACGCTTGTATGACCACGCCTCTCGTGCTATAGTTGCAATGTGGTCACGGCGTTGAGTTGCAGTACCGCCAGCTTACCAAAGCTGAACAGTTTCAAGGCCCCGGTTAACGCTGCTCCAACTGCCAAGAAGAAAGAAGCGTCTGGGGCTTTTTTCATACCCTTACGAAGATGCTCGACGAATATAGTCTTCCAAGTCTTCGGGCCTAACGCGCCATTGTTTGCCTACCCTAATGCCTTTCAACTGGCCCTTATCGATGAGACGGCGCACTGTTTGAACTGACACACTCAGGCGGTAGGCGACCTCTTCTAAAGTTAACATTGTGATGACCTCCACACAACTTGTGCTATAAACATACCATTGATTATCACTAGTTGTCAATACCTATGAACGGCATTGTGACGATTGGGTCAAATCAGTGTGACGAGGTGCTACCTGAGTGTGACGTTTTGTCACGATTCTGGCTTGAATTGTGACAGTGTGACACTCAGGTGTGACATCGCGAAACTGTTTAGAACTCCATCATCCTGTTTATCCGCACTTGAAAAACCCATCAATAGAGTTCTAACCATCGCCCGCTATATTCCCTAGGTATGATTAAGTAATTAATACGTATAACCTGTGAATTCCTGAATAAATTTAGGGCATAAGTATCCATATGGATGTTTATATTATCACCCTGTATTATCCTAGGTTATAACCATGATCTAATTATAATATCCCTAATCAATACCTAGGAATATATAGGGTGATAATATCCTCTTATATAACCAGTTCACACCCAGGTATAAATAATATTATCCCTAGATATACCCTATATATTCCTAGGGCATGCACAGGTTAATCAAGCAGTGATAGAGGGCTAGAGGTACACTAGGTAATGCTCAGGGATGATAGGCATGCATACAGGTCATGCCCTAGTATTTTTAGAATTGCCCCAGGGTATACCTTGACTTTTACTTATTCATGGCTTATACTAGTCTTAGTCAATACCTAGGATAATACAGGGTGATCAGA
>JBOIBD010000196.1:0-4181 GCA_050739415.1 Gammaproteobacteria bacterium
GTCTTCCCGAACGCCGCGATAGCCTTATCCAAGTGCTGCTTCTCATGCGCCGCGGATACTTGTACGCGGATGCGCGCCTTGCCTTCTGGCACCACCGGGAAAGAAAAGCCGATGACATAAATCCCTTCCTTCAGCAAATCATCCGCCATGGTCTTGGCGAGTTTTGCGTCGCCCAGCATTACTGGGATGATGGGATGATCGGCGCCGGCTAGCGTGAAACCAAGTTTCTGCATGCCGGCACGGAAATAACGACTGTTGTCGTGGAGTTTCTGGCGTAGCGCGTCGCCGTGTTCCAGCAGATCCAGCACTTTGATGGTTGTAGCGGCGATCACCGGCGCGAGCGTATTGGAAAACAGATACGGCCGTGAACGTTGCCGTAGCCACTCGATGATCTCTTTGCGACCTGAGGTATAGCCGCCGGAGGCGCCGCCCAGCGCTTTGCCGAGCGTGCCGGTTAGGATATCCACGCGGCCCATGACGCCGCGAAACTCGTGGCTGCCGCGGCCTTCCTCACCCATGAAACCTACGGCGTGGGAATCATCCACCATCACCAGCGCATCATATTTATCCGCCAGATCGCAGATGACCTTGAGGTTGGCAATGATGCCGTCCATGGAGAACACGCCGTCGCTGGCGATGAGCCGGAAGCGGCAACCTGCGGCTTCCTTGAGCTTCACTTCCAGGTCGGCCATGTCGTTGTTGTTGTAGCGCAAGCGTCTGGCTTTGCACAAACGCACGCCGTCTATGATGCTGGCATGGTTGAGTGCGTCACTGATGACCGCGTCCTGTTCATCCAGCAGCGTCTCGAACAAGCCACCGTTAGCGTCGAAGCAGGAGGAATACAGAATGGTGTCTTCGGTACCGAGAAATTTCGAGAGCCGCGCTTCCAGTTCCTTGTGCACCGTCTGGGTGCCGCAGATGAAGCGCACCGAGGATAGGCCGAAGCCGTATTTTGGCAGCGCCGCCTGCGCAGCTTTCACCAGTTCTGGATTATCAGCTAGCCCAAGGTAATTGTTGGCACAGAAATTAATGACCTCCTCGCCGGTCGTCACCTTGATGGTGGCTTGCTGCGGTGTGCTGATGATGCGCTCGGCCTTGTAGAGACCAGCTTCATGCAAGCCCACGATCTGCTGGCGCAACTGGGCTAGAAAGGTATCGTTCACGAAAGCTCCAGGAGGGAATTTGACCACGCTGATTATATCAGCCCACGAAAGCCGGGATGCTAGACTTGACTGTATGGCACATAAAGATACTGACCCACCACATATCCGGCTGGACAAGTGGCTGTGGTGCGCTCGTTTTTTCAAGACGCGCTCACTGGCCACGGCAGCCGTCATCGGCGGCAGGGTGCATGTGAATGGCATGCGTGCTAAGCCGTCACATGAACTGCGCATTGGCGACCAGCTGGAAATCACGCGCAGCACTGAACGCTATGAAATCATACTGCGACGGCTGGCCACCCGGCGTGGCCCGGCCGGCGAAGCGCAACAGCTATATGAAGAGACCCAATCCAGCTGCGCTTTGCGGCAGGAACGGGCAGCAGTGCTCAAGTTATCCGCATTGAGGAACCCTGCCCCGGCGAAGCACCCAGACAAGAAAAGCCGTCGACAGATCATCCGATTTACGAAACGTGGCACAGGATGAAGTGCATCATGCCACGACCACAAACACCACTACTCGCCGTGGATATCATTATCGAGCTGGCTGGCCGCACAAACCAATCAGATCGGTCCATCGTTCTCATCGAGCGGCGCAATCCGCCTCACGGCTGGGCTTTGCCCGGTGGCTTTGTGGATGTGGGCGAAAGCCTGGAGCATGCTGCGGTACGCGAAGCGAAGGAAGAAACCGGTCTGGAAATAAGCCTCAAGGTTCTGCTGGGTTGTTATTCCAATCCGGCGCGCGATGCCCGCGGTCATACCGTGAGTGCGGTATATGTTGCGGAAGCCGCAGGCGAACCACGGGCCGGCGATGATGCTGGCAAAGTGAAGCTCGTTAATCCTTTGAATCATCCCAAGCTTGCGTTCGACCACGCGTTAATCCTGTCGGATTACTGTCGCTATCGGGAAACCGGCATACTGGCGCCGCTGCGCGATTGAACCAAAATCCGACATGAATTCGTCTGAAAACAACAGCTTGGAGCGTAATCCGGGGTTCTCGTATATACTGCGCCGCTCTACCGGAGCAAGTACACCAACGGCAAGTCATGTCCAGTTCCACACGCATTCTGGTCATACTGGCAGCGCTCTGCTTCGGCGTGCTGTGGTTCGCCAATCTGCAATACCGCGACCTGTTCCAGACCGATGAAGGTCGCTACGCGGAGATCCCGCGCGAAATGGTCGCGACCGGCGACTGGGTGACACCGCGGCTTGACGGACTCAAGTATTTCGAAAAACCCGCATTGCAATACTGGACCACAGCCGTGGCGTATGAACTGTTCGGCCAATCCAACTGGAGCTCACGCTTGTGGACCGCACTGACCGGCTTCCTGGGCGTGCTCATGACGGCCTGGGCGGGTTGGCGCCTGTTTGACCGGCGCACCGCCTGGTGTGCGGCGCTGCTGCTCGGCAGCGGCATGTTTTACATCATCATGGGACATTTCAACACGCTCGACATGGGCGTGTCGTTCTTCATGTGCCTGTCCATATTCGCGTTTCTGTTCGCCATGCAGGCGGCTGACGATGAAGATACGGGCAAGCGCCGCGGCTGGATGTATGTGGCCTGGGCGGCGGCAGCGCTCGGAATGTTGAGCAAGGGACTTGAAGCCGCCGTGTTGCCGGCGCTGGGATTCATCATCTACACGCTGATTACGCGCGACTGGAAACGCTGGAAGCAGTTGCACTGGTACGGCGGTGTGTTGATCTTTCTGATTATTGCGGCGCCCTGGTTCGTGGTAGTGAGCCTGCGCAATCCGGACTTTTTCTATCACTTTTTCATCTACGAGCATTTTTACCGGTTTTTGACACCTGAGGCGCACCGCACGCAGCCGTGGTGGTTTTTTATCCCAGTGCTGCTGTTCGGACTGCTGCCGTGGTGGCCCCAGTTTGTGCGTGTGCTCGTGAGTCCATTCCGACGCCCAGACAAGTTGCCACGGCCCACGGGATTCAAGCAAGGGTTGTTTCTGTGGACTTGGTGCATAGTGGTATTCGTGTTCTTTTCGCTTTCCGACTCCAAGTTGGCAAGTTATATCCTGCCGATTTTCCCGGCGCTCGCCCTGATCGTGGGACGCGAACTGGCGCGATGCCGCCGCAGCGACGTACTCATCAGCGCCATTCTGTGCATGGCGCTGGCCATCGCAGGGCTGTGGCTGGCGCCGTTGTTGCAGACCGATGGCGGCAATGTCTCGCTGGATCTTTATAAAGCGGTTTTGCCCTGGGTCGTGGCCGGCTGTGGGTTCCTGCTGATTATCGCCATTGCTGGCTTTTTCACGACGTATTTTCGGCAAGTGAGTGTGGGCATCGCATTGATGGGTGTCGGGCTTTTCATAGCCATCCAGGTAGTCACCACAGGTGCGCAGGCGCTGTCACCGGTTTATTCGGGACACTCATTGGCTAAACAGATCACCCCTTATAATAATCCGAGTGTGCCGTTCTACAGCATCAACGATTACCAGCAATCGCTGCCGTTCTATCTCAAGCGCACTCTGACCCTGGTTGCATATCAGGGCGAGCTGTATTTCGGCATTAGCCGTGAGCCGGATAAGTGGATTCCGGACTTGGATACGTTTATAAAACACTGGCAGAGTGATCCAGCGGCACTGGCGGTGATGCCCACCGCCACCTATGACAAGCTGAAGAAAGAGGGCGTACCTATGCAGGTCATCGGCCAGGATCCGGAGCGTGTCGCGGTGAAGAAACCATGAATCCCATTGCCTTTTTGCTGGTGATCACCGGTGTGCTGCTCAATGCCGCCGCACAATTGCTGCTCAAGGCAGGCGTGAGCCGCGTGGGCGTCATTCACTTGCAGTTGAACACCATTCTCAGCGCCGGTTGGAAGCTGGCATTCGAGCCGCATATTCTGGGCGGACTCGTGTGTTACGTGGTGAGCGTGGTGGTGTGGATCCTGGCGCTGTCACGGGTGCAGGTGAGTATCGCCTATCCCATGTTGTCGCTGGGCTATGTCGTGGTTGCCGTAGCCGCGTGGCTGATATTCGGCGAGACCTTGGGAGCAATGCGGATTGCCGG
>JBOIBD010000197.1:0-4106 GCA_050739415.1 Gammaproteobacteria bacterium
AACACCATGGGTAAAAACATTATCGTCATCGGCACCCAGTGGGGCGATGAAGGTAAAGGCAAGGTGGTGGACTGGCTCACGGACCGGGTGGCGGCGGTGGTGCGCTTCCAGGGCGGACACAATGCCGGTCATACGCTGGTGATCAACGGCGAGAAGACCATCCTCAAGCTGATTCCTTCCGGGGTGTTGCGTGCCGATGTGCAATGCCTGATCGGCAACGGCGTGGTGTTGTCGCCGCCGGCGCTGCTGGAAGAAATCAGAATGCTGGAGTCCAAGGGCGTGCCGGCGCGCGAGCGTCTGAAGATTTCACCAGCCTGTCCCTTGATATTGCCGTCGCATGTGGCGCTGGACAAAGCGCGCGAGCAGGCCAAGGGCGCCGGCAAGATCGGCACCACCGGGCGTGGTATCGGACCGGCCTACGAAGACAAGATAGCGCGCCGGGCAGTGCGCGTCATGGATCTGTTTCACCGCGAACGCTTCGCCGCAAAACTGGGTGAAGTACTGGATTACCACAACTTCGTCCTCAAGAATTATTTCCACGCCCAGCCGGTGGCATTCCAGAAAACTCTGGAAGAATACCTGGCGCTGGTGCCGGAACTGGAACCCATGATCGTGGACATCACGCCCTTGCTGGACGCGATGCGCCGACGAGGAGAAAACATGTTGTTCGAGGGCGCCCAGGGTGCTTTGCTGGACGTTGACCACGGCACCTATCCGTATGTCACCTCATCCAACACCACCGCCGGCGGCGCCGCCACCGGCACCGGACTTGGCCCGCTGTATTTCGATCAGGTGCTCGGCATCGTCAAAGCGTATGCCACGCGCGTGGGCGAAGGCCCCATGCCCACGGAATTATTCGACGCCATGGGTGAACACCTGGCGCGCCGCGGCCATGAATTCGGTTCCGTCACCGGCCGGCCGCGCCGCTGCGGCTGGTTCGATGTGGTATCGCTCAAGCGCTCCATCATCAACAACAGCGTCACCAGCCTGTGCATCACCAAGCTGGACGTGCTCGACGGCCTCGATACGATCCGCATCTGCGTGGCTTACAAGACTGCGAAGGGCGAGGTCACAGTTGCGTCCATGGGCGCAGAAAGTTTTGCGGAATCCGAACCTGTGTATGTGGACATGCCCGGCTGGAAGACTTCGACATTCGGATTTACGCAATACAAGGAGTTGCCGGAAAACGCCCGCGCTTATCTAAAGAAGATCGAGGAACTCATGGGCGTGCCGGTGGATATCATCTCGACCGGACCGGATCGGGCGCAGACTATCGTGCTGAGACATCCGTTCGATTGAGTACATTAATTATTGTTGCGCATGTTCAGCGATTAGTTGATGCTACGTGATGGTTTTATCAAACTGTTAATATTCGCTCTGCCCCCACATCACTTGTGTTTTTTGGAAGCATATGACTGGGCCGGAATTTCAACGATTACTCGATTTCTATCTAGCTTGTGTTGAAGCAGAAGACCAGCGTTCGCTGTCTATTCCTCTATCGTCATTGCATCGTTCCCTTGTATCCCCTTGGGATTCGAATGAACCACTGTTCCATCCAAATTCAACGGAAGTATATTTTAATGTAACACTAACGTCCGATCAGAAATTGCTGCTAGGGGCTGGGGCTCTAGCGGGTGGTATTGAACGGTTTATTTATGGATATCCGGTGTTTCTGGATAAGGATGGATATCTGCTTCCCCTGTTTATTACACAAGTTGATATAGAACATCGTGAGGGTAACAACTTCACAATGCGCCTAACCGAAGCTAATGATATACAGCTCAATCATCACATATTTAGACGCCAAGGAGTTCAGCAGGAGGAGTTGCAGTCGATCCAAGAAGAATTGCAAAGCGAATATGGTGCTTACACCGATCGTCTTCGAGCAACATTTGATGCGTTAAGCATTCCTGTACCATCCTTTCCTGTCGATAAATTAGACAGCTATCCAAACGATAACTCACCACGTGATAGATGGGTTAACAGACCTGTTGTTTTTAAAAGTGCGCGGAATATCTATACAAACAGTCTACGTCGTGAATTAGCGGCACTCGTTAAATACCCATCTCTTTATAACAGAATTGACTCAACCGCCGCTGGTTATCTCGCCGGATTAGCAGCAGGTGTTACAAGACCCGGAAATACACCGCACTCTGAACATACATTGTTACAAGTCCTTCCGCTCAATAAAGGCCAGGAACATGCTGCACATGCAGCTTTGACCATGCCATTGACGGTTGTTACTGGACCTCCGGGCACTGGTAAATCCCAAGTTGTCGTTGATCTTCTTGCAAGCTGTGCGGCTTCTGGAAAGCCTGTGCTATTCGCAAGCAAAAATAATAAGGCCGTTGATGTTGTCCGTAAAAGGCTACGCGAGATCCTCGGAGAGGAACGGGACTGGACTTTGCGTCTTGGTAGCAGAAATGCAATGTCTGAGTTGCGTAAAGAAATGGATGAGCGTTTTGCTGCTATCAAACCTTCGATGGTACCGGCATCTCCCTCCGCTGAAAGTCTTTACGAGCTGGATGAGGAAATAGATGCGCAGCGTCGTGAGATTGAAAAAATTGAAGATATTCAGAGAAAGTACACTTCACTTCAAGCTGACCGTCGCGTATTAGAAGCCTTTGTCGATATCGATTGGGTAAAAGCATGTCTTGACTCTAATACTGTAGCGCCAGATAAAACCCGCGTAGAACGACTAAAGATCACAACAGCATCCCTGGCTGGATGGCGGCACATCGGTATATGGCTCAAACTTCGTTCTATATTCACTCCTTCGTATTTGCGCCGTAGATTGGAGAGAATATTTGCCTTACTTATAACAAACTTGCCGACGGCGATCCAGAGTGAACTGAAACACCAGGCGAGCGAGCCAACTGATGTTCCTTATGAATCGCTTGCTAAAGCAAGTTTAAAACTTGGACAGTTGACAAACTGGCGCTTAGCAGAGGACAAGTGCCAGCATACTCTTATGGCTCTCCGCGCTAAGGAGCAAGTCGATAACCTAGCAAATCGACTTAACACTGCGCAGCTGCATCGTGCAGAACTCACGCGTAATTTATTTTGTGCGATTTGGACTTCGCGGATCCTGCGTACGGTACAGGTCATACGGCATAAACTGGACGACTATTTCGAGATTTCTGCACGATTACGCAAGGCCAACGGTCAGCAGTTTCTTCAAGTGTTGGGGCAATTAAAACATACAATCGGTTCACTTGGACCGGACCTTCCCGTGTGGATTGTAACCAATCTTTCAGTACGTAATGCATTGCCTCTTACACCCGCGATATTCGACCTGGTCATCATAGATGAGGCAAGCCAATGTGACATTCCCTCTGCGTTGCCCTTACTGTTCAGAGCTCGCCGTGCCTTGATAATAGGTGACCCCCACCAACTTCAGCACATTAGTACACTTTCTTCAGTTGAAGAAATGCGTCTTGCGAGCAAGTTCGATATCACGCAGTTGCTCACGAGCTGGTCATACAATCAGCGATCCTTATATGCACTTGCGGAAGGTGAAAATATAGTGCGTGGCATAAATCCAATATTCCTAGCTGAGCATTATCGGTCACATCCTGAAATCATAGAATTCTCTAACCATTCCTTCTACGAAGGAAATCTAATACCGCGCACGGCGATCGCAGAAATTCGAAAACGCATCGGTACTGAATTACTTGGCCTTTTCTGGCATAACGTCATAGGGGTCGTGCCACATACTTCACGCAGTGCCGTGAATACAGCGGAGGTGCAGGCCGTAGTCAACATCTTAGGGAAGTGGGCCAGCACCGGTTTCCTGAATCGTCCTAATGTAACCTTTGGTGTTGTAACACCCTTTCGGTTACAAGCTGACCGAATTAATGCTGCAATTCATGAGCAAGCTTGGTGGCAATCGGTAAAAGATCGATTGATTGTCGGCAATGCACATCAGTATCAGGGTGATGAGTGCGACGTGATGATATTCTCTCCAGTTGTTGCCGATGCTATGCTTCCGCGTCGTGTTCGTTGGGTGGCGGATACTCACCAATTACTACTGACATACGTATAAATAATGACCTATAATTACTTCCAGGAGGTGTCCTATGAGACCGACTGGAAGTGGCGAGGAA
>JBOIBD010000198.1:0-4103 GCA_050739415.1 Gammaproteobacteria bacterium
TGCTGGTGGTGGTCACGAACTGCACCAGCACCGTGCGGCTGGTGTCCACGTTGCCGGCGTAGGCCGCCGAGGTTATTTCCACGCCGCGGCCGTTGATGCCCGTAAGCCGGCAAACCGCATTGTAGAGCGGCACCAGCGCAAAGCCGAAGCCGAACATCAGCAACACCAGCACTGACAATTTGAATGCCAGCTTGCGATGACTGCGGTGGCCGGTGTTCTGCCTGTTCATCGGTGTGCGTAATGCATAAAGAGAAAGAAGCCAACGTAAAAAGCCACTGCAACCACGGCTGCGATAATGGCGGTACGCACCGCACGCCGCTGGCGCTGTTTCAGCGAATCCTGCTCAGGCGTGCTCATGACCGCTGACTGCACTCGCATCGCCTTCAATCATCCTGATAAGGGTGCGCCCAGATCAAATTCGCCGCCGGTGGTTCGGTGAAGCTGTGATACGGCGGCGGTGACGGTAGTGTCCATTCCAGGCCGTGGGCGCCTTCCCAAGCCCTGGCCTCGGCTTTCTTGCCGCCACGCACGCACAGGATGATGCAGGCCACAAACAGCAGTTGCGAGGCGCCGAACACGAAGCCGCCAATGGACACGATCCGGTTCAAATCGGTGAACTGCAACGGATAATCCGGTATGCGGCGCGGCATGCCGGCCAGTCCCAGAAAATGCATGGGGAAATACAGCACGTTCACCGAGATCAAGCTCAGCCAGAAATGCCATTTGGCCAGCTTCTCGTTGTACATGTGGCCGGTCCATTTCGGCAGCCAGTAATACACCGCGCCCATGATGGCGAAGGCCGCACCGGTCACCAGTACGTAATGGAAATGCGCCACCACGAAATAAGTCTGGTGGTACTGCCAGTCGGCTGGCACCAGCGCCAGCATTACGCCGGAGAAACCACCAATGGTGAACAGGAACACGAAAGAGATGGCAAACAGCATGGGCGTCTCGAAGGAGAGCGCACCGCGCCACATGGTTGCCACCCAGTTAAATACCTTCACGCCGGTGGGTACCGCAATCAGCATGGTGGTGAACATGAAGAACAAGTCCGCCGCGAGCGGCATGCCCACCGTGAACATGTGGTGTGCCCATACCGTGAACGACAAGAACGCGATAGAGGCGATAGCGTATACCATGGAGGTGTAGCCAAAGATGGGCTTGCGTGCAAAAGTCGGGATGATCTCCGAGACAATGCCGAATGCCGGCAGGATCATGATGTACACCTCGGGATGCCCGAAGAACCAGAACACGTGCTGGTAAAGCACCGGGTCGCCGCCGCCCGCGGCGTGGAAGAAGCTGGTGCCGAAGTACTTGTCCATGAGCATCATGGTCACAGCACCCGCCAGCACCGGCATCGCCGCAATCAGGAGATACGCCGTGATCAGCCAACTCCATACGAACAGAGGCATTTTCATGAGCGACATGCCCGGCGCGCGCAGATTGAGTATGGTCGCGATGATGTTGATACCGCCCAGCACCGAGGAAATGCCCATCAGATGAATGGCGAAAATCTGGAACGGGAAAGCCACGCCGGTCTGCAGCATCAGCGGCGGATACATGGTCCAGCCGGCACCGGCCGCGCCGCCCGGCATGAACAACGTGGACAGCATCAAAATGAAGGCAAAGGGCAGAATCCAGAAGCTCCAGTTATTCATGCGTGGCAGGGCCATGTCGGGCGCGCCCACCATCATGGGGATCATCCAGTTCGCCAGGCCCACGAAGGCCGGCATGATGGCGCCGAAGATCATCACCAAGCCGTGCAGCGAGGTCATCTCGTTGAAAAATTCCGGATCCATGAGCTGCATGCCGGGGCTGAACAGCTCGGCGCGGATCAGCATCGCGAATGCGCCGCCGATGAAGAACATCAGCAGGCTGAAGCACAGATAAAGCGTGCCAATATCCTTGTGATTGGTAGTGGTGATCCAGCGCCAGATGCCGCCTGGATGTTCGGCAGCATGTTCGTGGGCGACAGCGGTATAGCTCATGTTCAATTCCTCCTCACAACTCAGCGTGCGGCCTTGATCTGGGCGGGCTGCACAACGTCACCTTTGTGGTTTCCAAACGCATTCCGCTCGAAAGTGATCACGGCGCTAATATCGGCGTCATTCAGGATGTTACCCCAGGCGGGCATGATGCCCTTGCCGTGCAGAACCAGACTGATGTGCGCGGCCAGCGGGCCGTTCGGAATCGGGCCGCCGGCGATGGCGGGCACGCCCATGGCGGCATTACCCTTGCCATCCGCCTGGTGACAGGCGGCGCAGTTGGCATCGAACACCTGTTTGCCGTGCGCCATGGCGGTGGCCATGGTCCAGGTTTTTTCCGCGACGGCAGGCGCCGCGGCTACTGGAGCCGGTGCGGCGGATGGCGCCGCGGCCACCGTAGTCCCCGCAGCGCCGGCCAGTGTCTGCATGTTGAAATTGAGTTGCGCCGGTGCATACACCACCGGGCTGCCGTTCTGTTCCGGCTGCATGGTGTGGGGATTGATATACAAACCGTTGCTGGATTTCATGGCCGTTAGCCATTTCTCATAATCCGCCGGATTTTCTGCTACCACCACGATGGCCATGAAACCATGGTCGCGACCGCACAGTTCAGTGCAGGCGCCGCGATAAATACCAGGCTTTTCGATTTCGATCCAGCCCTCGTTCACGAAACCCGGAATGGCGTCCATCTTGAAGGCAAAATCCGGCACGTACCAGGAATGGATCACGTCGTTAGCCGTGATCAGCAGGCGGATCTTCTTGCCGGTGGGCAGAACGAGGGGATGATCTACATCGCGCAGATAATGTGGCACGCTGAAGGGGCTGATCTTGGAATCCAATTGCCGCGCCGCGTTACTGTCGGCGGCGAGCATGCTGAAATAGCTGAAGCCCTGCTGCAGGTAATCGTACTGCCACTTCCACTGGTAACCTTCGATCTTGATACTCATGTCCGGGTCACTGGTATTGGTCTCCAGCACCAATATCTTGGCAGCTGGGATGGCGAGAGCGATCAGGATGATGAATGGAATAATGCTCCAAATAATTTCGATAACCGTGTTCTCGTGAAATTGTGCGGCCTGGTGACCAGTGGATTTGCGGTGCCAGATCATCGAGATGATCATCAGGCCAAACACCACGACACCGATGCCCACGCACACCCAGAAGGCGTACATGTGAAGGCCGTAAACTTCGCGGCTCATGGGCGTCACGCCCACGGGCATGTTGAGGTCAATGGCGAAGGCCGACCCGGAAACGAACGTCAGTACCGTGGCAAGCGCTCCGCGCAAAGCATTCTTGAAATTATTGAGAACCATGCGTTTGTGTCTCCTGCTGAAATCCAGTCGCCCATCAGCTGTTTCAGTCGGATCCTGCTTTCCCTACAGAACCGATGAGTTCCGCGAGTCTGTGCTCAAGCGTTTCACGTTCCGCTTGCGTCAGGCACCTGCCGATTTCGCACTCCTCACCGTGCGAGCGGATATATAGATGCTGCGGGTGCAGACGTGTCGCCGGCTCACGTACCATCAAATGTGCCCAGTAACGGCTAAATTCCAAGTGTTCCATATGACGCCCGTCGCCTTTGTCCACGATGACGCGGTCGCCGCTTATGGTGATCACCTCGCCGTAGCGTCCATGTCGCCAGCATATATGCAGGCACAAGCCCAGCGCCAGCATCTCCACGATCGCCCAAGCCAGCACCGGCCAGAAGCCGTGCAACGTGTACCACATGGCCAAGGCCAGGGTCACACTCACGATGCTGGCATAAAACAACCACAGACCCGCCAAGCTCAGTGACCGGTTCGGAACGATCACGATACGATGTGTGGCAGCTCCGGGATTGTATGCCAACATGGCCGTAAACCACCTTATGGCCAACCGCTGCAACGCCTTGTTGCAAATCGCGAGCGCTTTTTGAAAACCACCCTGCCAACCAAACCAGAACGGCAAAAAACTTTCGGGACATGCTACTGCAAGGACCTGGTCATCGCAACGGATTAACAACACCTTAATGCTCACTTTGCAGGGCGTTTTGATGCGCGGTGTTAGTGACCGAAATCCGGTCGGGGCAACTCGCCCAAGGGCGTGGGCAGGCTCGCGATGTACGCTGCGAGTGCTTTCACC
>JBOIBD010000199.1:0-4045 GCA_050739415.1 Gammaproteobacteria bacterium
GCTGGCATCGCTGGAGAGCACCAGCAGCAGACTGATGGCAGCACCCCAACCGAAGGCGACCACGATGCCGGTGAGCAGCAGGCGCGTGGGTGTCCAGCCGCCGCGTCCGTGGGCCAGCACGAACACGATGAGCATGGAAATGAGTGCACCCAGGAATGCGCTGCCGCTGACCCAATAACCAGCGAGGCCCAACAGCAGTGATAACAACGCGCCCACGGCGGCGCCGCCGGAGACACCGAGGATGTACGGATCCGCCAGCGGATTACGCAGCAGTACCTGCATGAGCGCGCCGGCGAGTGCGAGCAGACCGCCGGTGGCAAACGCGGTGATGGCGCGCGGTAGGCGCAGTTCCAACACCAGCGTACGGGTTAGCGGATCGCCGCCGCCGCCCAGGGCGTCCAGGACGGAATGCACAGGCAGCGCTACACTTCCGACTGCCAGTGCCACGAAAAACGCGATGATAGTTAGCACCACTAGGGCACCGAGCAAGGGGAGCGAGTGTAAACGTTGTTGCATGTCAGTGCGCGACCACGGGATGTTTCGTGCTTCCCGTCACGGGTTGTTCTTGGCATCAGAATAAAATCGGGTTTCCATGGCAGAAGATTTTCTTTGTATTGGCATTCTCACAAATGAACCGGTTTGGCTGATGAAAAACCTGCGACGCAGGCTGGCAGATTAAAGAAATCCCACAAGCGGCACAACCAGACAGGATTGCCACAGTCTACGTGTTTGTGGAACACTTGCTGCATGAGCGTACACGCATCCGGAATTGCGGGGGGGCTGATTGATGCGGAAGGGTTCCGTGCCAATGTCGGCATCATCCTCACGGATGGTTCTGGCCGGCTGTTCTGGGCACGGCGCGTGGGCGAGTCCGGCTGGCAGTTTCCCCAAGGCGGCATCCAGGAAGGTGAGACGCCCGAAGCGGCGCTGTTCCGCGAGTTGTCTGAGGAAATCGGTCTCGAATCTGCGCATGTGGAGATACTGGGTAGCACCCGACCCTGGTTGAGATACCGGCTTCCACATCGTTATCAGCGACATGATCTCGCGCCGTTGTGCATCGGTCAGAAACAAATCTGGTTCATGCTGCGGTTCATTGGCGATGAATCAGATGTGCGGCTGGATGCCAGTGATCAGCCCGAATTCGAATCTTGGCGCTGGGTGGAATACTGGCATCCGGCGGCTGCTGTGATTTCTTTCAAGCGTCGTGTTTATAGCCGCGCACTTTCGGAATTGGCACCGCTGGTATTTCCCGATGGCGTGCCAAAGCCAGTCTCCTGAATCAAGTCATTGATTTTCGGCTTCGGCCGCGAGCTTGATGAGTGCTTCACCTGTCATACGATTGATTTTCCATTCATCAATGATCTTCGCGCCCAGGCTTTCATAAAAGCGGATTGCAGGTTTGTTCCAGTCCAGCACCGCCCATTCGAAGCGTCCGCAGCCACGCTGTACTGCTAGCCTTGCCAGCGATGCAAGCATTTTTCTTCCGAAACCTTTGCCACGGAATTCCGGTTTCACGTACAGATCTTCCAGATACAGTCCCGGCTTGCCCAGAAAGGTAGAAAAGTTATGGAAGAACAACGCGAAGCCTACAGCTCGTTTATCGTATTCGGCGATGATACATTCGGCTCTTGGGTGTGCACCGAAGAGCTGGGCCTCGATGTCACTTTCGGTAGCGACCACTTCGTGAGCCAGCTTTTCATATTCCGCTAGTTCGCGGATGAAGCCTAGAATGAGCATCGCGTCAGTTCGTGTGCCCGGACGGATACGGAAGATATCAACAGCGGTTTGCGCGCTCACGGTTAAGCCCTCTGCAGATTAAAGTGCGTATTGTAAGGCACGTACCAGTTCCGTTCAGTTGCTGTAGTCCTCGTTCAGAGAATTCAGAAACGCCACCAAATCCGGAAAGTTTGCAGGGATTAAAGCGATGTTCTGCATGCGCGGGTCGGCGTTGCGTAGTTGTCCGGCGCGCGCCAGTGCCGAGGCCTGTTGATAGAACGTGAGGACGTTTGTCAGCGTATTGAACTCGCCGTTGTGCATGTAGGGGTCGGATTGTCCAAGATCGCGTAGCGTGCGGGTCTTGAATACAGCGACCGACAGACCCAGTAATTGCTCATCGGTTTGCGCGCAATCCGCGTATTGCCCGGTATTTATGGAACACAGGAACTCGCGCAGACTGGACTGGCGATCGGGGAAATAGGGATTGGCAAAAATGTTCCATACACCCAGGTCGGTTTTCTGTGGGTCGGCGAGCGTAGCGGCGGTACGAAACACGTTCTGGGCATCCGGATTGGTTGGCAGGTAGGCGTCGGGATCGGCGTTGCGTTGTGCGAATGTCGGGATTTGCAACTGCATGAACGCGCCTGCGCCATGAATCGAGTCGTACTCGAACTGCGAAACGCCCGTGTTGTGCACCAGATGATCAGTGAAATCCGGCGGCGTGTGGCAAGCGGCGCAGTTGCCGATGCCGCCGGCAGTGATTTCCGCTGAGGTGAGTGTCTTGCCAGTCGGCCGGTTGAGGAAGATCATCAGGCCCTGCAACTCCTGCTGGCCGAATGCGAACGGCTGATCATGCTGGAATTTCAGTACGCCGTCGTTGACGAACTTTGGGTTCTGTAGTCCGTGCAAGGCCTGCAGCAATGCGGCGACGTACTGCTGAGGCGTCTGGTTTGCGGATGGTGCGCGCGACAGATTATTAAGGATCAGGAATTGATCATAGGGGGATCCATTGAACTCATTGTTGCTGTCGCGGCTGAAGGCCAAGCTGTTGCTATAGGAGGCGATTAGGTTGGCGGCATCACGCACGATTTGCTCATCGCTAGCGGTGGCAATGTTTAGGCAATACTGTTTGGGTAATTGGTAAGCAGCTGGGATCTGCCGATCGCTGCAGTTGAACAGGGTGGCGTATGGCAGACTGTTGCTGAATGTTTGGGCCAGCGTGTCAGTCCCGTTATCCCCGCGGATTACGCTGGCGATTTGGTGTACCGCCTGGGTCTGTTCCGTTGGTAACCAGCCGAAGTCACGACCGGTGAGCGTGTCGTACTCCAGCGTGTCCATGTCGCCGAATTCACAATCCCAATGCAGGCACTGACCGGCATCGCCGGTGTTGAAGTCGTCCACCATGGGTGCGGGCTTGCGCGCCGTAAGTGCGCCCTGGGTGGCGGTGTCTTCCGGGCGCACCGGATGCAGTGCCCGTCCCGCAAAGTTAGTATAAGCACGCATGCCGCCGCCCGGCACGTTCATTTCCTGTTGCACCAGATGGCAGGACAGGCAGGTGATGGAGGTGCCGGCTTCCGGACCGGGCAGGGATACGTCGGGGTTGGTGGTGGGTACGGTGGCGACGATGGATTGACCAACGTTTACGCCGTTGATCGTGCCGTTGGAGTGCGTGGCATAGTACTGGCCAAAGCGTGGGTCCTTGAACAGGCGTTCACCCAGCAACTGGTCTGGTGGATTCAAAGTCTCGCCGGCGCTGCACTCGCTCGGGGTGACGCAGCCAGGACCAGGTGGCACGTTGGTCTGCCCGCCGTTGGTGAGCTTGCAGCCGGCCAGTGCTACACACAGGATCAAGAGCACGGTGGCACGACGCATAGCGTGCAGGTTCTTGTTAGAAGAATTCATATTCGAGCCTCAACAAGAATGTCATATCCGGCGCGCGGGCGTTCATGCCGAACACCACGCCCGCGCTGTACTCAAGTTCGTTGCCTGTCCCAGAGGCATATTCACCGTAGATCACTGGGCCTAACTGATAGATCTTGTTGCTGGAAGAAGTATCGCTGGGGCGGAAATAGGCTTCTATACCTGGAGCGAACAGCGGCGTGACGCGGTAGCTCAGGCTGTAGGCACTACGAAAAGTGTAGCCGCGTGCCGCACCGGTGCCGATTTCGCGTTCCCAGATGAGGTTCAGGCGTTGATCAAAGCGTCCTATGCGTTTCTCGAAAAGTGGACCGAATTCCAGCGCATTGGCCTGGCCGAGATGGGTGCTGAATTCATAGGACAGCAGAAATCCGGTATCCGCCCAGTATTCACCTTGCGGTGTAAGCTGGAA
>JBOIBD010000200.1:0-4014 GCA_050739415.1 Gammaproteobacteria bacterium
GGGTATGGATCCGTATGTTTTGCGGGTATCCATCGAGAGCGAAGCCGTGGACACACAGACTGGGAAACTGCTCGGTGAAACAGTGGACAGTCGCGAGACCGTGAAAACGGTGACCCGGGGCGAACAGCCGGCTCCCGCGCAACTGCATGACCTTATTGATTTCTGGGTAGCGCGCTTCGTCACCAGGCTCGACAAAGTGAATGGATACGCTGAGTTGAAGTGATCAAGCACCAGCGTAACCATAGGTGCGATGATCCCTAACAGCCAGGTCATGGGATTGTGGTAATCACGCAGTAACTTTGTATCGGGGGGTCAAGCATGCAGCGTGCGGCAATTGCGATACTTGCGATGACTATGATCCTCGCGGCCTGCGGCCACAAACAGCAGACCGCAGAGGAAGTGCGGTCGGTTCAAACCATGGTCGTCGGGCAGTCAAACGAGTCGGTGGGCGCCACCTATTCGGGCTCTGTCACGGCACGTTTTCAGAGTAATCAGGGATTTCGCGTCACCGGCACGGTGTTGAAGCGTCTGGTGGACGTCGGCCAGCACGTGGCCGTTGGCCAGCCCTTGCTGCAATTGGATCCGGCACAACTTGAACTGAATCAGCAAGCCGCCCAGGCGCAGTTGAATGCGGCCCGCAGCCAGGCGTCGCAGGCACAAGTGACGCTCGATCGCGACGCTACACTGTTGAAGCAGAACTTCATCAGCCAGGCCGAATACGACCACGACAGCGTCAACCTGGATGCCGCCAAAGCGCAGCTGCAGGTGGCGCAATCCCAGTATGGGGAAGCCACGAACCAGGCCGACTATGGCACCTTGCGCGCCGCGGTCGCGGGTGTCGTGACTGCCATCAATGTGGATGTCGGCCAGGTGGTGTCGAGCGGCAAGGCTGTCATCACGATCGCCAAGGATGGCGACCGGGAGGTGGTCATCAACGTTCCAGAGTCGCGGGTGGATCA
The DNA here is from genome assembly GCA_050739415.1 of Gammaproteobacteria bacterium. Taxonomy (GTDB): domain Bacteria; phylum Pseudomonadota; class Gammaproteobacteria; order Natronospirales; family REEB76; genus REEB76. The sequence continues at coordinate 960 of JBOIBD010000200.1, forward strand.
GTTGCGGGATGCCAAGGGTCTGTATGTGACCTTGTGGGCCAACCCCGGCAAAGAATACCCAGCGCGTTTGCGGGAGATTGATCCGGATACCGATCCAACCACGCGCACCTACGACGCGCATGTCACGGTACTCAAACCAGATGCCGCGATGCTGCTCGGCATGACCGCCTATGTGCATGTGCCGAACATAGAGGGTCAGCACGCCTATGTGCTGCCGCTCACTGCGATCTATTATCAGGGCAACACACCGATGGTGTGGCTCGTGGATAAACAAAGCTCCACGGTGGCTGGACAGCCGGTCACACTGCTCACTGTACAAGGAAATGATGCCCTGGTCGGCACAGGACTCAAGGATGGCGACGTGGTGGTCACGGCCGGCGTGAATTTGCTGCATGCGGAACAGAAGGTGCAGCCGGTCGGCGCACCCAACCCGCAGGCTCAGTAATTCATGGCCAAGGTGAATCTTTCCGAGTTGGCGCTCAAGCACCAGCAATTCGTGCTGTTTTCAATCATCGTCCTTGTCATTGCGGGCTTGTTCGCCTATTTGCATCTAGGTCAGGCAGAAGATCCGAGTTTCACTGTGCGCAGCATGATCGTGCAGGCTTACTGGCCTGGCTCGACCATTGATCAAATGCAGGATCAGGTCACCGAAAAGCTGGTGAAGAAGCTGCAGAGCGTCGCACAGATCGATTATATAAAAAGTTATGTCAAGGCCGGTCAAACCCAGTTGACCGTCACCTTGCGCGACGATGTTCCTTCGGCCGACGTACCGGAAGTCTGGTACCAGGTGCGTAAGAAAATCGGCGACATTCAGTACACCCTGCCACAGGGGGTCAAGGGACCTTTCTTCAATGATGAATTCGGCACCACCTTCGGGAACATATATACGATCACGGGCAAGGGGTTCAGCTATGCACAACTGAAAACTTTTGCGGATACGGCTCGCGATGCCTTTCTGCGTGTACCCGATGTGGATCAGGTGAACATAGACGGTGACCAGGCTCAGACCATCTATATCGAAACCTCGAATGCCAAACTCGCGTCTTTAGGTCTGAATCCGGACCAGATCGCGGCAACGCTCAAGACGGTCAACGGCGTGGATCCCGCCGGTATCATCCAGACCAGTGCGGAGCAGATACAACTGCGCGTCAGCGGCAACTTCGAATCAGTGCAAAGTATCCGCGACATCGGCATTTACGCCAATAACCGGATTTTCCGGCTCGGCGACATCGCCACGGTGACGCGCGGCTATGTTGATCCGCCCACCTTCAAAATGTTCTTCAATGGCCATCCGGCCGTCGGTCTGGACATCAGCATGCGTACGGGCGGCGATGTTTTGAAACTGGGCAAGCAACTGAGCATTGTTGCGGCACGGCTGCAGGCCCAATTTCCGCTCGGCGTGCAGCTTTCCACGGTTTCCGACCAGCCGAAGGTCGTGAAGTCCGCCGTCGGGGAATTCACCACCAGTCTGTATGAAGCGGTGGCCATCGTGTTGCTGGTGTGCTTCTTGTCGCTGGGTATACGCACCGGATTTGTGGTCGCAATCTGCATTCCGTTTGTGTTGGCCGTCACCTTTCTAACCATGTATTTCATGGGCATTGACCTGCAGCGCATTTCACTCGGCGCGCTCATCATCGCGCTCGGCCTGCTGGTGGATGACGCCATCATTTCGGTCGAGATGATGGTCCTGAAATTGGAGGAAGGCTGGGATCGCATGCGGGCTGCGAGTTTCGCCTATACGGCCACGGCGTTTCCGATGTTGACCGGTACCTTGATCACCGCCGCCGGTTTCCTGCCGGTGGCAATGGCGAAATCTGGTTCTGCGGAATACACCCGCTCTTTATTCGAGGTGGTGGGCGTTTCGCTGATCGTCTCCTGGTTTGTGGCGGTATTGGTCACGCCCTATCTGGGCTTCAAGCTGCTGCCGGCATTCAAGCCCAAGGCCGGTGAGGATACAGAGGTCTATCAGCGGCCGTTTTACCGCTGGTTCCGCAAACGCGTGACCTGGTGTGTGGATCACAGAAACAAGGTGATCGTGGTCACCGTGGTGCTGTTTGTCGTGGCGATCAGTTTGTTCCGCTTCATTCCCAAACAGTTTTTCCCGTCGTCCGACCGTTCCGAGCTGATGGTGGATATGTGGTTCCCCCAGGATGCGACCTTCAATGAGATGCAGCAACAGGCGGCCGCGATGCAGGAAAAGCTCAAAAGCATTCCCAATATCGTTTCCGTGACCAGTTACGTCGGGGGCGGCAGCCCCCGGTTTTACCTGCCTTTGAATGTGCAGACCCAGAATAATCTGGCGGAGCTGGTCGTCATGACATCAGGCTACAAAGAGCGGGAAGGCGTCATGCGCAAGATCCAGCAGATATTCGCCACTGGCTTTCCCATGGTACGTGGCCGGGTGACGCGGCTGGAGAACGGTCCGCCGGTCGGATATCCGGTCCAGTTCCGCGTCATCGGCGAGGATGAAACGACGCTGCGGAGCATCGCGGACAAGGTGATGAATATCGTGCGCTCCAATCCGGACACCCGCGGCGTGAACATGGACTGGGGTGAACGCGTCAAGATTCTCAAAATCAACATCAACCAGGACATCGCACGCATGCTGGGCGTAAGTTCGAACAGCATATCGCGGGCACTGCAAACTTCCCTGAGCGGGTCGGTCATCACGCAGTATCTGGAAGGCGACAACAGTCTGGACGTAACTGCCCGGCTCATCGCGCCCGAGCGTACCGATCTCAATAACATCAAGGACCTGAATATCTATACAAAAAACGGGAAATTCGTACCTTTATCCCAGCTTGCCACTCTGACGCTCAGCAACGCCGACAGCCTGCGCTGGCGGCGCAACGACGTGCCGACGATTACCGTGCAGTCCGATGTTGCCAACGGTGTTCAATCTGATGATGTGACCAACGCCCTGTGGCCCAAACTCCAAGCACTCGCCAAAACATTGCCCGCGGGTTATCGCATCGAGATTGGCGGTTCCAAGGAGTCGAGCAGCAAGTCAAATGCGGCTGTCATGGCGGTCATGCCGCTGGTGTTGATCCTTGTG
>JBOIBD010000201.1:0-4000 GCA_050739415.1 Gammaproteobacteria bacterium
CGCTGAAGGCAACCGCCAGCGGCGCCATCACTCAGACAGGTGCTTTGACAGTGACGGGTGCGACGACACTGGCGGCCGGTGCCGCCAACAACATCACCCTCAATAATGCGGCCAATGCGTTCACCGGGGCGGTGGGGATTACCAGCGGCAACAACGTGACCTTGATCAACAACAAGGCGACCGCCTTGGGCGCTTCAACAATCAGCGGCGCGCTGGCGGTGACATCCAACGGCGCCCTGACACAGACCGGTGTACTGACCGTGACCGGCGCCGCAAGCTTCCAACAGAACTCTGCGGCCGCTATCACACTCAATACCCAGGCAAATAACGTGAGCGGTGCGGTGACGTTCACGGGCGCAGGAATCAGCAACCTGCTGTGGCGCAATACCAATGCGACACCCGGTGTACTGTCGCTGCCGGCCAGCATCACCGGCAACCTGACGCTAACCTATAACAATGCGGCCATTACGCTGCCGGGGATCGCTGTCGGCGGTGCTCTGACCGTGACCTCGAACGGTGCCATCACCCAGACCGGCGCCTTGACGGTAACCGGGATCACGACCCTCGCGGCGGGCGCCGCTAACAACATCACCCTGAATAATACGGCGAATGATTTAATCGGGGCGGTGGGGATTACCAATGGCAACAATGTTTCTATAACCAACATCAACTCACTCATCTTAAGCGCTTCCACGGTTTCCGGCACGCTTGACATCAATGCCGGTGGGTCCGTGACCCAGACCGGCGCCATCACCGCAAATACCCTGACAGGAACCCTGACGGGTGGCGCGAGCGCGTTTATTTTCAATACCTTCAATAATCACATCACAAACCTGGGCATCAGTGCCGGCGCCGGGATAACCGCTCCGGGCGGCTTTTTCTTGACCAACGGCAACAACGGCGTTCTCGTCAACGGGGTTGTCACTACCGCCAATGCGCCAATAAGTGTGAATACGGGTACCGGTGCGTTTCAGATGTTTAGCGCCACTTCTGCCTTTATTACCGGTAGCGGCTCGATCACGACGACATCGGACCAGATCGCCATCAACTCCACCGTCGCGGGGGGCGCGTTCCAGACGTCAGGAACGGTTACGCTGCAACCATTCAGCGCTGGAACCACGATGTCACTTGGGGGTGGAGGTGGCACCTTCAACCTGCAACCAGCCGAGATTGCGGAGGCAGTGGCCGGGATCACCGGCGCAGGCAGCATCACCATCGGTACGGCCGGCTTTAGCACTGGACTCATGACCATTGCCGGCCCGGTTAATTTTGGTCAGATTACTGCATCTATCTATTCCGGGTCGTTTACCGACGGTGGCAATGTCCGTGTTATTACTGCCAAGAATTTAAATCTAACAGCAAATAATGCAGGCGGAGCCATTGGCGCCGCTGGCGGCAATAATCCGATTGATGTGGCGGTGACGAATCTTACTGTCAATACAAACAACGGAAATGCATTCATTACCTCTGCCGGTGGATTCAATCTGGGATTCGGAGCCATAACCAGTAATGTTGGTACTGGCCAGCTTGACCTCAATATCACAGCTGGCGGCGCCATAACCCAGACTACCGCCATCACTGCTGGTTCCCTGACCGCCACTCTGGTTGGTGCGGGCAGTACACTCAATCTGAACGGCGCGAGCAACAACATCTTCAATCTCGGCACTGCTTCAAACGGCATTAGCGCAGCAGGTGGGTTTGCATTGGCCGATGGGAATAATCCGTTAACGATCGTCAACACTGTCAGTACGGCTGGTGGAACCGGCGTATCCATCACAGCAGGCTCAATCTCCGAAAGCGGCGCAGGTTTAATCAGTACGACAGGTAACTTGATTACCAACACGTCGACTGGTCAGGTCTTGAATGGTTCAAATAGTGTTGGTGCATTTAATGCAACCAATACTGTGAGTGGCAATATTTCTATCACCAACACGGCCAACCCACTAACCATCTTAGGAGTAAATAACTCTGGTGGTGGCAGTACTTCCATTAATAACACTGGTGCGCTTAGTATCACAGGGGTGATCACCGCAGGTGGAGGTGGGGCGATCAACCTGACCACAGTAGGCGCATCGGGTACGATCACTGAAAGTGGTGGTGGCATGGTTACTACCACTGGTCTGACAACTCTTTCTGCGGTCGCTGGTAATGACGTTGATTTGGGCGGAGCCAACGACTTTGGCGGTGTATCTGTGCTCAGCGGGCGCAACGTATTGTTGAAAGACGTCAACGCAATACAATTCAGCGGTGCTTCGGTAATCAGCGGTACTTTAGGTGTCACAGCAGTTGGGATAACCGAGGCTGCGGGTAGCACACTCACGGTTACCGGCACGACCGTACTTAATGCTGGTGCCGGAGTGATCACTCTGAACAACGCCAATGACTTTACAGGCGCCGTAACCCTGACTAACAGCGGCACCAACAATGTCATATTGAATAACGGTGCCAATCTGCTGACCCTCGGCGGTGCTTCGAGTGTCGGCGCCGGGACCTTGACGCTTACCGGTCTTGGGATCACCGAAGGTGCTGCCGGCAGCATTACTCAAGCAGCGGGTGCCGGGGTGGTGAGTATCACGGCTGGTGCCGGAGTTATCAGCTTGGGAAATAACAACAACTTTACGGGCACCGTATCGTTATCGAACAGCGGTGTTTTTGCTGCCAGTTTGAGTAATTCAGGCAATCTGATCCTGGGAACAGTCAACGTCGGCAACTCATTGTTAGTTTCCTCGACCTCGGGGTCCGTCACGCTTAGCGGCCCGGTCACAGCCACCGGCGGCAATTCAACTTTCAGTGCCGCCACAAACATGATCGTTAATGGCGGAATAATTGCGACCGGGCATACTGTTGCATTGAATATCGATACTAACGGTGGCGGTGGCAGCCTCACATTCGGCGGTATCAATATCGGTGCTACCACACTTAACGTGGCAGGTGGCGCAGGCAATGATTCGTTTGATTTGCATAATTTGACCACCACCGCTACCACATTTACTGTGAATGGAGGGAGCGGAAACAACACGCTCATCGGTAATAACAATAGCGATAATTTCAATGTGACCAGCGCCAATACTGGAAACATAACCGGCTTGGTGACGAGCTTCACCAACATCCAAAACCTGACCGGCGGTGCCGGCAACGACACGTTCACGCTGGCACCTGGTGTAGCCACATTCAACGGTTCGATCACCGGTGGTGGTGGCAGTGACACCCTGGCGGCGACCGATGGCAGCAATGCTTGGGGCATCAGCGGCGCCAATGCCGGCAGCCTGAACGTCACCACTATCTTCAGCGGCATTACCAACCTCAGCGGCGGATCAGGCACCGACACCCTGACGGGCGTGGCCGGCGGCAGCAACTGGAGTATCACCGGTGCCAACGCCGTGAGCGTCTCGAACATGAACGCCACTTCCATGCAGGCCCTGGTGGGCGGTGCTGGTAACGACACGTTCACGCTGGCGAGCGGCGTAGCCACATTTAACGGCGCCATCAGTGGCGGCGGCGGCATCGACACCTTGGCGGCCACCGATGGCAGCAATGCCTGGGCCATCAGCGGCGCCAACGCCGGTAATCTCAACACCACCACAATCTTCAGCGGCATCGCCAACCTGACGGGTGGGACTGGTAATGACAGCTTCACGCTGAGCGGGACCGGGAATATCGGTGGACTGATCGGCGGCGGTGGTGGCAGCGACACACTCATCGGCAACAACCTGACCAACGCCTGGGCCATCACGGGCAGCAACAGTGGCACGCTGACCGACAGCAACGGCACGAACAACTTCAGTAGCATCGCCAACCTGACCGGCGGTACCGGTGATGACAACTTTGTATTCAGCGATGGCCAGGGTGTGAGTGGCACGGTAGATGGTGGCGCCGGTGGCACCAATATCCTGAACTTCACGGCCTACAGCACAACCGTGGGGGTTACCCTTACCGGGTCCAACGCCTTCGGCTACAGCGGCACCACCTCGGGTAGTCCCAATCCCACCGGCGGGTTTGC
>JBOIBD010000202.1:0-3934 GCA_050739415.1 Gammaproteobacteria bacterium
TCGTAGGCTGTATCGACCGCATGTGCATGGTGTGGCCAGATGGTGAGTTTCTGACCTATGTGCAGTACGCTCTTGCTGGTGAGTCCGTTCCATTGAGCCAGTTGTGTCACTTTGACGTCGTAGTGGCGCGCGATGGTCCACAGGGATTCGCCACTGCGCACGTGGTGCACGATACGGCCGTTGGATCCATAGTGATCGTGCACATAGCGGTGCTGGTTCGCGACTCGCGCTTCGGCAAACAGAGTTGCATCCGCCAGCGTCTTGCGCGCCACGGGGATCAGCAATATCTGATTTATGCCAATGATGTTTCCGTGGATGCTGTTAAGCTCACGCAATACGGTGACGGTGGTGTGATAATGTCGCGCAATGGCACCCAAGGTGTCGCCGCTGCGCACGCGATGGGTGGCCCACTGCACGCGATCATGTGGCGGCAGTGCCGCCAGCGCTGTTTCAAATCCGGACTTCTTGTCCAGTGGCACCAGCAGGGTGTTTGGACCATCCGGATCGGTAGCCCAGCGGTTGAAGCCGGGATTGAGCAGGTACATTTGTTCGCTGCTGATGCCGGCGAGCTTTGCAGCGGTAGCCAGATCAATCTGCCCGCCTGTTTCTACCTGCGCCAGATAGACTTGGTTAGGGATGGCCGGTAAATCCACACCGTAATGCCCCTGAGTGGCCACCAGCTGACAGATGGCCAGCAGTCGCGGAACATAGGCGCGGGTTTCCGCCGGCAGATCCAGATGCCAAAAATCCGTGGGCAGACCGAGTCGTTCGTTACGCGCAATGGCGCGGCTCACCGTGCCTCCTCCGGAATTGTAAGCCGCTAGCGCCAGCAGCCAATCACCATGGAACTGATCGTGCAGATATTGCAGATAATCCAGCGCCGCGCGCGTGGAGGCGACCACATCACGGCGGCCGTCGTACCACCAGTCCTGTTTCAAATCCCAGTGGCGGCCGGTGCCGGGAATGAACTGCCATAATCCGGCAGCACGTCCGTTGGAATACGCAAAGGGATCAAAGGCACTTTCCACTACCGGCAACAGCGCCATATCAAGTGGCATCTTGCGCGCCTGCACTTGCTGCACGATGTAATACAGATAGGGGCGTGCGCGGTTGGCCACGCGCTGCAGATACGCACCGTGATCGGCAAACCAGTTGAGTTCGCCTTGCACACGGCCATCACCGTCGGCGGCTGATAGGGTGAAGTGCTGACCAAGATAATTCCAAAGATTATCGTATTTGATTTCCGCTGGGGCGATAGTAAGGTCTTCCCACTGAATCTGCGGCGAAGTATCGTTCAGATCCGGGATAGGTGTGCCGGTATCGGCTAGGCTTGGCGCATCACTGGTTGTGGCAGCAGGCGCCGTGCTGGGAACTGCCGATGGAGATGCAGTGACTGCCGCACTCGCTGGAGTCTTGTGAGACAGTGTGGTGCAGCCGCAGAGACCGATGCCGCAAGCGCACAGAAGAGCGAACAAATGTGTGCGTCGAATCATCAGTGCCATGTCTCGTTCAGGTGAATCGGTCTTTCCAGTTTCTGATCACGGTAAATACCTCAATCGGACCTCGCAGCTCGCGTCCGGCGTATGCCTGCGCAGCGGCAATCACCGCAGGTTCGCTGCAGCGCAGGAAGGGATTCACCCGGCGCTCGCGCCCCAGCAGAGACGGCAAAGTCGGCAAGTACCTTCGCCGTCGCTCCGCGGCTTCCTCTGCGTATTCAAGTATGTCCCGGTTCCCTGGCTCCACTGTCCGCGCGAACCGCAGGTTTGCAACGGTGTATTCGTGTCCGCAGCACACTGCGGTTGTGTCTGGCAACGCCGCGAGTTTGTCCAGCGATGCGATCATTTGGGCGGCGTTGCCCTCGAACAGCCGGCCACAGCCCGCGCTAAACAGCGTGTCCCCGCAGAATACTATATTCTTTACCAGCCGCGCCATTGTTGGGTTTCCAGGAATACGGCACTCCAAGGCATCAGCATCGCGGCTGGCATAGGCGATATGCCCGGCCGTATGTCCGGGTATATCCAGCACCCGGAACCGGGCGGCCAGCGGCGCGATCTCGGCATACTGGCCCTCCCCGAGCGGATTGGTCACGGCCGCGATGGCTTCGCCTGCAGGGCCGAATACAGGGCAGCCAAACTGCTGCGCCAGGGCTGACGCGCCACCCATGTGGTCCGAATGGTGATGGGTGATGAGTACTGAGGCGAGATTCAGTTGGCGTTCTGCGAGTGCCAGCACCACCGGCGCAGCATCGCCCGGATCCACCACTGCCGCAGATTTGGCGCCGGCCAGCAGCCAGATATAGTTGTCGCGAAACGCCGGTAGGGGCAGGAGCTCAAAGGCCATGAAATCATGTTAACGGAGCCGCCAGCCTTCTCCAAACACGCCATGCTTGTGCTAGTGTCCGGCAACAGCAAACGGCGAAGCATGGTGGCATAAAACAAAATGCAGGCTGATCTGGATTCCTGGTTTGAAGGGCGCATGGGCTCATACCTGCTGAGGCAGGAGCGCGCAGTGCTCGCCGAAGCCCTGCCGACTATTTTCGGTTATTTCATGGTGCAAGCTGGTCTTTGGGGGCCTGCCGGCAGTTTGTTGCAGGCTAGCCCCATCCATGCACAGTTCGTGCTCGGTTCGAGCGTCCACGGCGGTATGCAATTGCGCGCGCGTCCCGATTATTTGCCGTTCGCGAGCGATTCCATCGATGCATTGTTATTGCCGCATACATTGGAACGAAGCACAGACCCGTACCAGGTATTGCGAGAAGCCGAGCGTGTCTTGACAGGAGAGGGTTACCTTATCGTGCTGGGGTTTCATCCCTGGGGATTGTGGGCTTTGCGACGGCAATTCGGCGGACCGGTGCCTTGGTCAGGAAAGTATGTGCGTGTTGGACGTATGCAGGAATGGCTAACGGTGCTTGGTTTCGAGACCGTGCGTGTACGACATTATCTGTACCGTCCGCCTTTCCATCGCCGCCTGCAGGTGCGTAGCGCATTTATGGATCGAATGCGCTGGCGAATCTGCGCCAGCGCCTATATGCTGGTGGCACGCAAGCGCGTGTTTGCCATGACGCCGCTGCGTTTGAAGCGCGTCAAACCAAAGCGCGCTTTCGCCGACGTGGCAAATCCGACTATACGATGAGCCCCATGAGTGAAGTGGAGATATATACGGATGGCGCGTGTCGCGGCAACCCGGGTCCGGGAGGTTGGGCTGCGGTGTTACGCGTCAAGGATCAGGAAAAGACCCTGCAGGGTGCGGAAACGGAAACCACCAACAACCGTATGGAATTGACGGCTGCGGTGCGTGCCCTGGATGCGCTCAAACAGCCGAGCCGCGTGACGTTGTATACCGACTCCGAATATGTGCAAAAAGGCATCAGCACCTGGTTGCCGGCCTGGAAAAACCGCGGCTGGAAAACCGCTGGCAGAAAGCCGGTTAAGAATCAGGATCTATGGCAACAACTGGATGCTGCGGCCGGCCGGCATGTGGTGGTTTGGCGCTGGGTGCGCGGACATGCAGGTAATCTCGGTAATGAGCAAGTGGACCGGCTTGCCAATGAGGCGATCGACAAGATGCTGGAGGTATAGATATGCGTCAGGTAGTCCTGGATACCGAGACCACGGGGCTCGAACCCGCTGAGGGCCATCGCATCATCGAGATCGGCTGTATTGAATTACAGGATCGCCGACCCACCGGCCGAACTTTCCACGAATATATGAACCCCGGCAGGGAAGTGGAAGCGGGTGCACTTCAGATTCACAACATCAGCAATGAATTTCTGGCCAACAAACCGCAGTTTGCAGAAATCGCCGCTGCTTTTCTGAAGTTCATCGAGAATGCCGAACTGGTGATCCACAACGCCGCATTCGATGTGGCGTTTATCAACAATGAACTGCGCCTGCTAGGTGATGCGAACACAGACATCACACAGCGTTGCGGTGTA
>JBOIBD010000203.1:0-3914 GCA_050739415.1 Gammaproteobacteria bacterium
ATGCCATAGATATAACGACTACCGTCATCCTTGAGAGCCTGGGTGCCTTGATTCACCCAGTCAGGTGCGCCTTTGATGCCGAGATTGCTTGTCGGTTTACTGGCACAAGCAGCCAAAACCAAGGCTGCAGCCATGATCACACCTGTCGTGTAGATGGTCTTGATAAAGCTCATCGAAGTCTCCGGGTCCATTGTGGATAACTGGTGATGCCTGGCGGCACTTGGAATTAGAGCATATATTAGGCTGGAGATTACATGTATGTCTTACCCGTTTATGGATAAAAACATATGTTTCGAGATGTTTCAGTAATGCGCATAGTCGACACGCTGCCCTGAGGTTAATCTTGCAAGCACACGGGCGTCTATGGAAAATTCCATGAAAATCATTTTCATACTGTTAGTTGCAACGTTACTTGCCAACTGCGCGAGCGTGGCCAACCATGAACACGCTCGCTCTCTGAATGTGGCTATCCAAGATGACCAGACCTGCCAGGCCCAGGGCTGGCAATATCCTGATTCTCGCTACGTCACTTGCCGCTTTCAAATCAGCGACCAGCGTCAATATAAAGATTGGATGAGCCTGCAGATGATGCACCAGAGCCAATATCAGAATCTCAACGCTCCACCCGCCTACCCGTACCGGGAGGTCTACCGGCCGCTGGACCGGGATCATTTCCATTGCCACTACGTCACCGAAAATGCGCAGGACTATATTCTCTGCGGCGAAGACGCCCAAAGCTGATCTACCAATTGATTCCCTGTACGCGCGCATCTATGCCCAAGTGCGCGCGATTCCGCGCGGCCGCGTTAGTACCTACGGTTGCATAGCCAAACTGGTCGGGGATTGCGGCGCCCGGCAAGTGGGCTACGCCATGGCCGCCCTCCCACTGCGCTCCCGGGTTCCCTGGCAGCGGGTAATTAACCACAAAGGGGAAATCAGTTGCCGAAAGCATGGCGGTGGCGCCGATAACCAGCGTTCCCGGCTGGAAATGGAAGGTGTCCATTTCAACCTCAAAGGCAAGATTGATCTGAAGCGCTACGGCTGGCCGCGGTCCTGAATCCTGGCCACTTTTAAAAATACTTCGAGGAATGCTTGACTATTGTGAAGTTAATACTATAGATTATCTGATAATACAGAGTACTTGAGAAAAGCCTGCAGTGAGCGATGAAGATAGCCATCTGCGCAAGTTCCAGAAGGAACTAAACGCCGGCATCGTGGCACTGGTGCTGCTAGCCACCTTGGCCGAAGCCAGGGAGCCGCAATACGGCTACCAGATTGCCAAGCAACTGGAGAGGGACGAAGCGGAAAGCAGCGTGATGAAACAAGGCACCCTCTATCCGGTATTGCGTTCGCTATCCACCGCCGGCTTGCTCGACAGCTACGTGGAGCCCTCGGTTTCCGGTCCGCCGCGTCGTTACTACACCATTACTGACGCTGGCCGCACGGTACTCGGGCAGTGGAAAGACGCCTGGGTTAGCACCCGGGATTTTGTTGACGCCATTTTGAAGGACAACCGCCATGACTAAACCCGTACCCCGCAGTATTCAGGAATATCTCGATCAGTTACGCGAGCAACTGGCCGGCGCCGACCCAGCACTTATCCAGGACGCACTCTACGATGCGGAGGAATATCTGCGCGGCGAGTTACATGAGCATCCGGACAAGAGCGAGGAACAGGTTCTGGCCGCCATTGCCACAAGTTATGGTGCGCCGGAAGAAGTAGCCGAGGCCTATCGCGCTACCGAAACCAAGGTGCAGGCAGCCCTGCGCACACCACGTCCCAAGAAACGCCTCTCCGTCATCGGCCGCTTCTTTGGGGTACTCGCCGATCCTCGCGCATACACTTCAATGTTTTATATGCTACTTGCACTATTCACTGGCATTTTTTATTTCGTCTGGGTTGTCGCCGGAACAGCCATGTCTTTTGGGTTGTTGCCACTCATCATTGGCATCCCTTTCTTCCTTCTGTTCCTAGGTAGCGTGCGCATGCTCTCGCTGGTGGAAGGCCGTATTGTTGAAGTATTACTCGGTGTACGCATGCCGCGCCGGCCGCCCCATCCTGGCGGTCCAGAACCATTGTTCACCCATATCAAGAATCTGCTGACGGACCCACGCACCTGGTCTACCCTGCTTTACATTCTGATACGGCTACCACTCGGTATCCTATACTTCAGCGTGGTGGTCGCCTGGCTGGGAGTTTCACTCGTGCTAATCCTTTCCCCACTTTCCCATATCTGGGGTGACATGATTTATATCAACGGTCCAGTCGTGGTGTCATGGTTCTTCACGCCAGTGTGCATACTCATTGGTATCCTACTGTTGGTAACTTTAATGCACTTCGTACGCGGCGTCGGCTATATGCAGGGTCACATCGCAAAGGAGTTATTGGTGCGGCACGCGGATTAATGCGCCTTCAAGATGGTAAATTTGCGAGAGTACGACTTGCGCTAGTCCGAACATCCCGATATCGACCCCTGGACTTGCGAGCCGAGCACGATGCACAGCTCGCAATTGTGGCCTGTCAGATGCACCCGGTCTAGTTTGTAGAACGTGCAACATATCATTCGCTTGTGCCGGCTAAGAGCGTCGAACACGAGTCTGTACACCGTTTTGTGTAAACGCCCTTCAAAGGTGACACGTCACACGGTCTTCGAACTCGATAGTAAATCGGTTCAAGGCGGCTTTCCAGTTCATGATGGGTCGCGTCCAGCGCTGGGAGGCGGACTGGATTGCCAAGTACACGACTTTCAAGGCCGATTCGTCATGCGGGAAAATCTTGCGCTTGCGGGTAGCATGGCGAATCACACTATTCAGCGATTCGATGGCATTGGTCGTGTAGATGGCCCGGCGAATCTCTCGCGGATAATCGAATAGCGTGATGAGATTTGACCAGTGCCGGTTCCAGCTCTTACTGATCTGAGGGTACTGGGCGTCCCAAGTCGCAGCGAAGGCCTCAAGTTCGGCGCGGGCCTCGGCTTCGGTTGAGGCCCGGTAGATCTTCTTCAGATCCGCGGTCACCGCCTTGTAGTCCTTCCAGGACACGTACTTCAGGCTATTACGGACCATGTGCACGATGCACAGCTGGATCCGGGTCTGCGGATACACCGCTTCAATGGCTTGCGGAAAGCCCGTCAGGCCGTCCACGCAGGCGATCAGGATATCGGTGAGACCGCGGTTCTGCAGCTCCGTGAGCACGTTCAACCAGAACTTCGCACCTTCCATCTCACCGATCCACAGGCCCAGTAACTGCTTGTGGCCCTCAAGATCAATGCCCAGCGCCAGGTAGATCGATTTCTTGATGACCTGCTTGTTCTGCCGCACTTTCACCACGATGCCATCCAAATAGACGATGGGATATAGCGCATCGAGCGGCCGACTTTGCCATGCGTTGACCTGCTCGATGACCGCCTCGGTGACCTTGGAAATCAGCGTTGGCGAGACCTCGGCACCGTACATCTCCTTGAAGGCCGCGACGATCTCCCGAGTGGTCATGCCCTTGGCGTACAGACACAGGATCTGATCGTCAAACGCCGTAAACCGCGTCTGGCCCTTGTGTACCAACTGCGGCTCAAAACTGCCGTTACGATCGCGCGGTATCTCGATCTGCACTTCCCCGTGCTGGCCCTTCAGCGTTTTGGCGCTCTTGCCGTTGCGGCTGTTGCCGCTGTTGCGGCCTGCCACTGCGTGTTTGATGTAGCCTAAATGCGCGTCCAACTCGGCATTCAGCGCCGTCTCCACAGTCAGCTTGGTCAGCATCGCCGACAGCTTACCCAGATCCTTCTCGGTCTTAACCTGCTTCGCTAGTTCCGTCGCGAGCGCCTTCAGTTTGCTCTCGTCCATCGCTGCTTCCATTGACTTGCTCCTGTGGTAAGGTAAACGTCAATGGGCAGTTACACAAATTAATTTACAGTCTC
>JBOIBD010000204.1:0-3902 GCA_050739415.1 Gammaproteobacteria bacterium
GCGTATCGCCAATCGACTGTTGCGGCGGGTGCGGGATTTCGCCGAAGTGAAAGCGGACGGCCGCATCACTGCTGATATCGCGCACCGGGCCATGGATATGCTGGATGTAGACGTGCACGGCTTCGATATGTTGGACCGCAAACTGTTGCTGGCGGTGATTGAGAAATTCGACGGCGGTCCAGTGGGCGTGGACAGCCTTGCTGCCGCTATCGGCGAGGAGCGCGGAACCATCGAGGATGTGCTCGAACCGTTTCTGATCCAGCAGGGATATCTCATGCGTACAGCTCGCGGTCGCATGGCTACGAAGACGGCGTATCAGCATTTTGGCCTGACACCGCCACGACGCGAGCCGTCTGCCGATCTGTTCGAACCGCATCAGGACTGAATGTGGGCAGCGGAACCGGCCATGACGCGCAATGTCATAGTGCACGAAAGGATAACTCCGTGACTTCACGTGCTGTGTTTACTTGGCCAGTGCGCGTGTATTACGAGGACACGGATCTGGGCGGTGTGGTGTACTACGCCAATTATCTGCGGTTCCTGGAACGTGCGCGCACCGAGTGGTTGCGACATCTGGGTTTCGAACAGGATGTGCTGCGCGAACGCCTGGGCGTGCAATTCGTGGTGGTGAGCATAAAGCTCGATTATCACCGGCCGGCGCGCTTCAACGATGAGCTTCTGGTCAGCGTGAATGTCGCTGATATGAAGCAGGTCAGCCTGGTATTCGATCAAGCGATTCGTGATGTATCAGCGGGCGATGCTCTGGTCTGTTCTGCTGAAGTTCGTGTAGCCTGTGTGGACAGTGTGACACTCAAACCCAAACCCTTGCCGCGGGAAATTGCGGTGGAGCTTGCATAAATGAACGGTCAGGAGTCCTTTCTCGAAATAGCCTTGCACGCCAGTCTGGTAGTGAAAATCGTGCTGCTGATTCTAGTAGCGGCTTCGCTCGCCTCCTGGGCTGTGATTTTCCGCAAATACCGTATGCTCAAAGAAGCGCGTAGTGCCACCGACGACTTCGACAAGCGCTTCTGGTCCGGCGGCGAGATTTCCAACATCTACAAGGAAATCAGCGGTTCTGGCGCCGAAAGTGGCATGGAAAGCATCTTCGAAGCAGGCTTCGGTGAATTCGCGCGGCTGCGCAAACAAGGCGATGCGCAGGGCATGATTATCGAAGGTTCACGCCGTGCCATGCGCGTGGCCCAGATCCGTGAGGTGGATCGGCTGGAAGAGAGCCTCGCATTTCTGGCTACGGTGGGTTCCACCAGTCCCTACGTCGGCCTGTTTGGCACGGTGTGGGGCATCATGAATGCCTTCCACGGGCTCGGCAACGTGCAGCAGGCGACAATCTCCATGGTGGCGCCAGGCATTTCCGAAGCGCTCATCGCGACTGCAATGGGCCTGTTCGCGGCGATTCCCGCGGTGATCGCCTATAACCGCTTCGCCAATCATGTGGAGCGTCTGGAAACCCGCTTCGACAGTTTCCTGGACGAATTCTCGACCATCCTGCAGCGGCATGTGGGTTCCCGTGCCGCTTCCCAGGGGTAAGCACAGATGACTGGGCGGCGCAACAAACGGCGCATGATGAGCGAGATCAATGTCGTGCCCTACATCGACGTGATGCTGGTGCTACTCATTATCTTCATGATTACCGCGCCGCTGCTGAGCCAAGGCGTAAAGGTGAACCTGCCCAAAGCCAGCGCAAAACCGCTCAACATCAAAGCCAACGAGACGCCTGTGGTTATGACCGTCACTGCCGACGGCAAGTACTACCTGAACATCGGCGCCCACCCGGATCAGCCGATTGATGCACAACTGGTCGTGGCCACGGTTGCCGCGGTGATGCGGTTGAAACCAGACACTCATGTTGTGGTACGAGGAGACAAGGATGCGCGCTATGAGCAAGTGATGGATGCCATGGTGTTGCTACAGAAGGCGGGCGCGCCAAGTGTTGGTATGGAAACCAACCCAAACAATCCGCCGCGTGTGGAAATCACCGGCAAGCCGTGATGGATACTCGCGCACAACATCTGTTGCCATGGGTTTACTCGGTACTGTTGCACGTGGCATTCGTGGTGCTGCTGGTATTGAGTATCCATTGGACTAACTCGACACTGCCGTCACTGGGTGGCAACGGCCAGATCGCGCAGCCGGTGCAGGCCACGGTGGTAGATCAGAAGCTGATCAATCAGCAGATGGCGCTGCTGCAGGCGCAAGAAAAGAAGAAGCAGGAAGCGCAGCAGCAGTTATTGCAACAGGCGGCCGCGGCTAAAACCGAGCGGCAGCAGGAGGAACAGAAGGTTGCCCAGCTCAAACAGCAACAGGCAGCCGCTCAACAGGCGCTGGATGCGAAGACGGCGGAACTCCAAAAGCAGGCGGAAGCGGAACAAAAGCATCTGGCGCAGCTCAAAGCTGAGGCAGCGACCCAGGCCAAGAAACATCAGACGGCAGAAAATGCGCACCGTCAGGCGGAATTGAAACGCGAAATCGCGGTGGAAGAGCGTGCTCGCAATGCGCGCATGGCTTCATTGCTACAGCAATGGACAGCACTGGTCAAGCAGAAAGTGGAGAACAACTGGAATGAGCCGGCGAATACCCCGCCCAATCTGAGTTGCAAGGTACAGGTTGAACAAGTACCGGGTGGAACGGTAGCGAATGCAACGATTGTGTCGTGCAATGGCGACGAAGCTGTAAAGCAATCGGTAGTTACGGCGGTATTACGTTCCTCGCCTTTGCCGCCACCACCGGATCCTTCGATATTCCAGAGAGTATTTGTATTAAACTTTACACCACAAACCAATCCAGGTAACTGAGAATGTGGCGCCGGTTGATATTGATTATCGGAATGACAATGCTGCCACTGGCTGCATCACACGCTGTTCTGGAAATCCAGATCACCCAGGGTGTGAGCAGTGCAGTGCCAGTTGCCATCGTGCCCTTCGCTTGGCAGGTGCAGGGGCCGGCGCCTGCAACTGATGTTGCGGCCGTCATCGGTGCCGATTTGACCCGCAGCGGGCGTTTCAAGGCGATTCCAGACAAATCCATGTTGGAGAAACCCACGGAGGCCAGCGCCATCAATTTCACCAACTGGCGCGTGCTGGCGGTGAATAATCTGGTCATCGGCAGAATCAAGCCCGCAGGTTCCGGCAATTATCAAGTGGAGTTCCAGTTATTCAATGTCTATACCGGCCAGCAGTTGTTGGGCTTAAGTGTGTTGACGTCGCCCAAGGGTTTGCGCTGGACAGCACACAAGATCAGCGATTTGATATACCAGAAGCTCACCGGCCAGCGGGGCGCATTTGCTACACGTATTGCGTATGTGGAAGTATCGGGCAAAGGCGGTAAGGATAGCCATTATTCGCTGGTCGTCGCCGATTCTGACGGCGCCAATCCGCAGACGGTGTTCGAATCCAATGAACCCATCATGTCGCCGGACTGGTCGCCGGATGGCAAGTATCTGGCCTATGTCTCATTTGAGAACCAGCGAGCGGCGATTTACTGGCAGAATATCTACACGGGTCGGCGTGAGCTGTTGTCCGAGAAATCTGGCCTCAATAGCGCACCGGCATTTTCACCGGATGGCCGGTCACTCGCTTTGGTGTTGTCGTCTTCGCCGGGTAATCCGGATATTTACGTGATGGACTTGGCGACCCATACCTTGAGGCGCATCACCACTTCAGATGCTATTGATACCGAGCCGGCCTGGTCCCCGAATGGTCAAAACTTGTATTTCACTTCCGACCGGGGTGGTAGCCCGCAGATATATAAGGTGAGTTTGAGTGGCGGCACACCGCAGCGCATCACCTTTGATGGTAGCTACAATGCCCGACCGCGAGTGTCACCCGATGGCCAGACACTGGCGATGGTGCATCGCGAGAACGGCCAGCTGCACATCTCGGTGATGA
>JBOIBD010000205.1:0-3865 GCA_050739415.1 Gammaproteobacteria bacterium
GTATTCAGGCGCCTCTTGATTCCCTTGGGAAATTGTTCTTAACTGGCACTGTCTGAAAGACATCAGATAGGGCAAGGCCCGTAGAGAAGCTCACGCGGGTCGGACGCAAAATGGAGTTTGCCAGGGAGAATCACATGCGCAAGGAACGCGGCTTCACACTTCTTGAATTATTGACGACCCTCGGGATAGTGGCCATCCTGGCCACAATTGCTGTTCCCAGTTTCACAACCACAGTGCGGCACAACCGTTCCGTGGCGGCGACCAACGAACTGCATACCGCACTAAATTACGCACGCCACACCGCTATCATCCGCAATAGTCATGTGGTGCTGTGCAAAAGTGCCGATGGCAGGCGCTGCAATCACGCACTCAGCGATTGGAATGACGGCTGGTTGATATTCGACAACCTCAACAACGATGCCGCAGTTCAGGTGAATGCTGGCGAACCCATTCTGAGGGTACATGGCCCGAGCCGTCGCGATGCTATCATCATCAGCAACCGTAGCTCTTTTACCTTCAGGCCCATGGGAACCCGCAGCGTCAACGGTACATTCCGGTATTGCTCCGCAGGCGGCAAATATGACCGTGCTGTGATCGTGAATGTCATGGGCCGCGTGCGAATTTCAAGTAAACCAAACGCTGATACCACACTGGACTGCCCCTGAATCAGACGTTGCGAACGGAATCGCTATTGCGCAGATATCCTAATACCGAAAAAATCAATTTTATTTTACCGCGCCTTTGATATCGTGATGCTCATGGTGGAAGAACAACCCTTCTATGATCAACATAACGGCGCCGATGGTGATGGCGGAATCCGCCAGATTGAACGATGGGTAATACCAACCATGATAATGGAATTGAAGGAAATCGATCACGTACCCATGCCAGATCCGTCCGATGACATTGCCCAGCGCGCCGCCCAGCACCAGCGCGAGTGCCGCCGCGCGCCAGCGGAATTGATGACGCGGCATATATCGCAGCCAGATGAGGATGATTACACTCACCACCAGTGCAAGCGCTATGAAAAACCAACGTTGCCAGCCAGATTGTCCGGCGAGAAAACTCCAGGCCGCACCGGCGTTGTGGATCAGCACTAGGTTGAACACCGGCAATACATCAATAGAATCGTACACAGCCAGATGACTGGATACCAGGTATTTACTCAATTGGTCCAGCAGAATCACGGCGGCGCTAAGCCACAGCCAGATCCAGGCTCCGAAGTTCGATTTTTGCATAATATTTACCGTTGGATTCAGGGTATCTCTAAAAATTAGAGATTTTGGTCTCTGGCTAGGCAAAAATGGCCGAGCAACCGGAGTGTACACGGCTAGTACATGAGGATTGTAAGGTCATTTTTAACGCCGCCAGAAAGTAAAAGATCAATTTTTAGAGATACCCTTCATGCGAAGTGCCGGACTTCACCCTGCCCCGCCACATTCTCCACACAGCGGCTACACAGATTTGGATGCCCCGTATTCCTACCCACGTCTTCACGATGATGCCAGCAGCGTACGCACTTCGCGTAGGCGGACGCATGTGTCGCAACCCATAATCCGGGCTGCTCCATGGACGGCGCCGCATCCGCCGGGCGTTCATCGGCAGCGTGTACCCGTGCATAGGATGTGATAAACAAGAACCGCAGTTCGTCGCCGATAGGCCGCAACTTATCCACCAAGCTCGGTTCACAATATAAATCTACCTCCGCATCCAGCGGCGATCCAATGCTACCCTTGATGCGTAGTACTTCCAGTTGCTTCTTCACAGATTCGCGTACTTTGAGCAGCATCTCCCACAAGGTATTGTCCACCGCCTTGGCTTGTGGAAATTCGTACCAGGTACTCAGGAACACCGATGTATCGCGCGACCCTGGCATGAAACGCCAAATTTCTTCGGCAGTGAAGCTCAGAATGGGCGCCAGCCAGCGCAGCATGGCTTCGGCCACACAATACATAGCTGTCTGGCAGGAGCGCCGTGCCAAGCTGTCAGGTTGCGTGGTGTATTCCCGGTCCTTGACGACGTCCAGATAGAAACCGGAAAGGTCTACCACACAAAAATTGTAGATTTTCTGGTAAATCAGATGGAACTGGTAATCTGAATACGCCTTGCGTACTTCATCCTGTAATCGCGCAGTGCGCTCCAGCAGCCATTGATCCAGCGATAACATGTTCTCAGCCGGAACACTGTTCAGAGCAGGATCATAATCGTATAGATTCGCCAGCAAATAACGCAACGTATTGCGCATCTTGCGATAGGCTTCAGCCATGTGCTCGAGTATCTGGCCTGATACCGACAACTCACCGCTGTAATCCGTGGCCGCCACCCACAGGCGCAGCACATCTGCGCCCAGATGTTTGATTACATCTTGTGGCGACACCACGTTACCCAAAGATTTGGACATCTTGCGGCCCTGCTCATCCACGGTAAAGCCATGGGTGAGCACGCCCTGATATGGCGCCTTGCCGCGGATCGCCACGGACGTGAGCAAGGAGGACTGGAACCAGCCGCGATGCTGGTCGGAGCCTTCAAGATAAAGATCGGCCTTATCTTTTTCACCGAGGTGCAGGCGTTTCTCGCCTACACAGTAATGCACCATGCCGGAATCGAACCACACATCGAGTATGTCATTCACTTTCTCATAGTGTTGCGCGTCCGCGCCCAGCAGTTCACTGGAATCGAGATCAAACCAAGCGTCAATGCCATGCTGATCCACGCGCCTGGCCACGGCTTCCAGCAATTCGCCGGTGCGCGGATGCAATTCGCCGGTATGTTTGTGCACGAACAGCGCGATGGGCACGCCCCAGGTACGTTGGCGCGAGATACACCAATCGGGGCGGTTGGCCACCATGCCTGCGATACGTTGTTCACCCCAGGCCGGCGTCCAGCGTACATGTTTGATCTCGGCCAGTGCCTGTTTGCGCAGTCCATTCTGATCCATGCCGATGAACCACTGCGGCGTGGCACGAAAAATCACCGGTGTCTTGTGGCGCCAGCAGTGTGGATAGCTGTGCTTGTAGGGTGCGTTGTGCAGCAGTCTACCGCGTTCACGCAATACTTCGATGATGTGCGCATTGGCTTTGAACACATGCTCACCGGCGAACAGCTCGGTGCCCGGCACAAACACGCCGTGACCGTCCACGGGACAATCAAGTGGCAAGTTGTACGCCCTACCAATAGCAAAATCCTCGGGTCCATGAGCAGGAGCAGTATGTACAGCGCCTGTACCTGAGTCAGCAGTAACGTGACCACTAAGAACTATCGGTACTAAGCGTTCATCATAAAATGGATGCCGCAACGAAAGATACTCAAGATCGAACCCATCAATAGATGTGATAGGTACGGCATCTCTTATCGTAAGTCCGTAGCGTTGCAGGACAGATTCCCACAGTTGGGTAGCAAATAGCAGCCTTTCTGGTCCTCGGCCCAACTCAACCTGAAGCAGTCCGTAATCATAGTCAGCACTAACAGCAACTGCTCTGTTTGCAGGTAATGTCCAAGGTGTAGTAGTCCAAATAGGTATTGATATTGGGCCTTCACCAAGATAACCATGGAAAAGACTTTTTTCTTGAATTCTTCGCTCAAAGTCACTTTCGTCGGCGACCTGAAACCGTACGTCAATAGCGGGTGAAATCTTGTCCTCGTATTCCACCTCGGCTTCCGCCAGCGCTGAGGCGCAGTCCAGACACCAGTGCACCGGCTTTAGACCTTTATATATGTGTCCGCGTCGGATGACTTCGGCAAACCCTCGCAACTGATTACCTTCGTAAACCGGATCCATGGTGAGATAGGGATGCTCCCATTCGCCCAACACGCCCAAACGTTTAAAATCCTCACGCTGTCGGCTCACCTGTTCTTGGGCATACGC
>JBOIBD010000206.1:0-3837 GCA_050739415.1 Gammaproteobacteria bacterium
TGGATAAAGGCCATGCCGCGCGGATGCAGGGAATGCGTGATGGTTGTTGTGCCAGCTCTCGCCCATCGAAGGTATGGCAGCCCATGGAACGTTATGCGCCTGTACCGCGCCCTGGTTAACGATCCAGCTCTGTGGACCGTGCGAGTGGCAGATGTAGCCGACAAACCAGTGCATCGATACTCCGACGGTGACGCGCACGCATATTCCCCACACCACCCACGGCAATCCACCTAGCAAATAGAGGAGTAGCGCAATCGGTACTTGCTGCAGCATCCACGTACCCTGCAAGAACCGGTAAAAATGATCGTCACCGATGCCGGGGCCGGGATCGAATTCGGGTGGGCGGTACAGCTCGAGGCGACAGTGCAAATTCCAGAACGCATCTTTGATCATGCCCTGGCCATGGCGCAGATAGGGATGACAGTTCGGTTGTCGCTGCGCCCAGTCACGAAAGTCATGCGAGTGAATAACCCACAGCGGCCCCTGCATGCCGACCAACGTTCCAGACCAGACCAGCAGGCGCTCCAGCCATTTCTGGCATTGAAACGTGCGATGGATCAGGCGCCGATGGAAACCCACTGAATGCCCAGTGCACATTGTGAGTTCGAGCAGTACGAAGAAGACTGCAAACGCACCACAAGTGAAGTAGTGGGGTGCCAGCACGATGGCGCCGACCAGCATGCCGCCGTTCCAAAGTGAGCGCCAGGGATCCCAGGAGACGGCTCCGGCCATCGGATCCGCGTGCGGATCGATGCGTAGCGAATTGACTTTGTATGGGCCGGCGCCGGAGTCATTGAGCGCATTGCTTTGCATCGCTGTGTCCTCCTTTGTGAGCGCCCGCTAGGTGGCCAATTTGCGTTTTTCGCGCGCCCGCGACTCGCGCTTCAAAGGGCCGGCAACTGGGCAAATCTCGAACGCAAAGCCGGTCAGAGTGTTGACGAGACTGTCTGGCGTCAATTTGTACAGCACGCGTTGCCCTAAACGCTGGCTGGACACTAGCCCAGCGTTCTCCAAGACAGAAAGGTGTCTCGACATGGATGGCGCTGTCATCTTGAACCGTTCTGCAAGCTCGGAGTTTGTTAGTTCAGTCTTTGTCAGGTAGGCCAGAATCTGACGTCGCGGACTGGAGGCGAGGGCTTCGAAAATCTTATCTGCTTTCATAATAATATAGTATTAGCATATTCACGAATAAGCAAATATAGATCATTGCATGCAGAAAGACTGTGTTCACAAAGCCTAAGGCCACCCGCACGCGCTTGCGCTAGCCATTGTGGACAATGGGTCAGTGAGGACAACGGGCAGTCCGTGCTCCCGGTCTAGCCGCGCTTGGCGCTCGACCCGGAGAGCCGATCGAGCGCACGTTATAAAAAATCCAGTTCCAGCGCCTGCTGCCCGACCTTGCGCTCCATCGCCGTCACATCCGGCCCCGTGCGCTTGTCCCGGGGGGTTCAAATACTTCCGTCGCCCGTTCCAGCTGCTGCTGCCGCCACTCGACAATCTGTGTCGTATGTACCTCAGACCACTGCGCCAGCTCCGCCAGCGTCTGCTCGCCCTTCAGGGTCTCTACTGCCACTTTCGATTTGAACAACGCCCTATGATTGCGTCTTGACCTCTTCATGTCTCTACCCCCAAGCTATTAGGGTAGATCCGTCATTCCACTTAAGCTACTGTTCAGTTTTTGGGTCCACTTCAGTTTAGGTGGTGCAAAATATCAGTGGTATTTTGTCCTTTGATACCCAACGCTGGTGAACACACCAATTACAAATGACTGATTTTTACAATCGCCGCGACCATTCCGGCCGACGCGTTTGAGATTTGCAACGCTAAATGTTTGGAACTATATGCACGTATAGCCAACAATAATGTCTGGCGCGTTTCCAGTACTATTTGCGCGTCGCTCACACCTTCCAGAGTAAGTACACCTTCAAAGCAATAGATCAGCAAAGACACTTTATGCGGTCGCCAGTTAATTAATACTGGTGACGTTATCACTTCACAAGCATGGGTGAACTTGGCACGCGCACTCATCACATTGAAATCCCGCACTGGTCCGTTTAGCAGCCTGCAGCGGGTTTGCCATTCGCCCTTGAAACTAAATGGTTCATACTGACGCTCGATACGCTGTACTGGTGCGGAATCAAAGCTGAGTTCTATGCCGGCGCCTTCAGCTAGCAGGATGCTGCGGTCATAGCCGGGAAATTTGGAGAACTCACAGTCGATATCCACATCGGCGAGACTCACGCGCCAATCGAAAGGTTCGCCGGTGAGGCCGGCATCAGTGGGAAATACCGCGATTTCGGTAGTCCAGCCTCGGCCATTTTTCCACGGCATGCGGCGGTAATCGGCCGGTATCAAACGATAAACGCCGTCACCCAATATGCTCATGGTCAATTCCAGCTCATTAAAAGGCTGTACTCAGTCCTGTCCGTACTTGGCTTGATAGGCCAGGCCCATGAGCAGGGTGCGCAGGGTGCCCAACAACTGTTCGGTGAGATTCACGCGGAACAGTGCCAGCTCCGGCTCCTTGAGCACTGCCTCGACTACTTCGGATGGTTCTGCGAGATGCTGAAATCCAATTACCAGCGCATTGATCTTGAGCAGAAGATCGGCGCCCTGACCGGGTTTGAGAAACCGCAGACTGGCTTCCAGAAGCGCCCCGGTGTGCAGTACCCGTTCTTTGAATCTGGTCTTGAAACGTCGCACGGTGGCGTGATCCACGTTGCGCTCCAGCACTGTGTGCAATATTGCGATCAGCCGCAAAAAAGCCGGACGATCTTCCAACGAATCGCTCATGAGTTGTACGACGCTGTCGAAGCTCGCGTTGCGGCTGTTCTTTTCCAGTCCCGCATCGAGTTCATCAAACCAGCGTTCGAGTTCTTGCTCGTAAAGGGCGAGGAACACTTCTTCCTTGCTGTGGAAATACAGATACAAGGTGCCCTTGGCCACGTCCGCGTCGGCCGCGATGCGATCCATGGTGAGCGTGTCGTACGGCAACGCGTCGAAACGCGCCAAGGCGACCTTGAGGATATCCGCGCGCCGTGCCTGTTTCTGCGTATCCGTCACGGCCCGAGTGGTAATAGACATGACAGGTCTCCTTATTGACTTATGGTCATTTTTAGTTGACCAAAGGTCATTTGTCAATGGCTTTAAGAGCTATTTGGCAAATTGGTGCAGGTTGGTGTTCTCATGAGCTCGAACTTGATTACGCCGACTGAACGCCACGATAATCGGGGTGCCGCAAACGTGCCTCATCAATTTCCACTAAATCCCGACTGGACCACAAGGGAGAATCGCATGTCACAGACCGAGCTTCCCGACCCCGCGTCCAGAACCTGGCCGGTCGTAGCGAGTGCTGCGCTGCGTATCGCCTTCGGCGTCATCTGGCTGGTGGATGCCGCACTCACCTGGAGCAACGAGTTCGCGGTGCACTATGTCGGCTACCTGCACAACGCCGCGCGGGGCCAACCAGCTTGGTCAGCCTGGTGGTTCGATATGTGGATTGCCCTGGTCACGCCGAACGCCGGGGTCTTCGTATGGCTCACCCGCATCGCCGAGACCGCATTAGCGCTTGCGCTGATACTCGGGTTCGCGCGCAAAACCGTGTACGTAATCGGCGCGCTGTTCAGCCTGCTGATCTGGAGCACCGCGGAAGGTTTCGGCGGTCCCTACTCCGTGGGCGCGACCAATATGGGTTCGGCCATAGCCTACGTGCTGATCTTTGTGGCATTGATCTCGATCAACACCCGCGGGGGAACCAGCCCATACAGTCTCGACTACTACATCGAGAAGCGCTGGCCGCGCTGGCGCCGCATCGCCGAGTGGAGCTCCGACACACAA
>JBOIBD010000207.1:0-3836 GCA_050739415.1 Gammaproteobacteria bacterium
TGGGTGCTGATAAAACATCAAGTTCGCAAAGCGCGCTTTTTCGCTGCCTGGAAGAGACGGCCTTGCTTGAAGTGGCGGATAGCGGGGAATGCGCCATGCTGCGTGAAAAGTTTGTCAAGGGTGTATTCAGCCTGGTAGTAGCGGGGCAATTCAAGCGCGGCAAGAGCAGCCTGATCAACGCCATGATGGGAAAGAATATCCTGCCCGTAGGTGTAGTGCCGCTGACTTCAATCGTCACCGTGCTGCGTTATGGTGGCGTTCCAGCGGCTGCTGTGCATTTCCAGTCGGGTGAGATACGCACCATCCCCATGGACGTCATTGCCGGATACGTCACGGAAAAAGAGAACCCTAACAACGTCAAGTCCGTAAAAGCGGTGCTCATTGATTACCCATCCGATTGGTTACGCGAGGGAACGCAGATCGTGGACACTCCCGGTATAGATTCGGTGTATCAGCACAATACCGACGTGGCTCGTGCCTACCTACCAAGAGCGGACGCCATTTTGTTTGTCGCTTCGCTCGACCAGCCGCTGAGTCGCGGTGAGCTGGACTTTTTGGCCGAGCTTCGACGTTACACCGAAAAGGTGTTTGTTCTGTTGAACAAATCGGATTATCTAAACACGCCTGAATTACAGGAGGCTGTTGCCTTCAGCTCCCGTACCTTGCATGAAGCCACGAGCAGTGGGGTTTCCGTATTCCCGGTGTCGGCGCGGCTGGCCCTCGAGGCCAAAGTATCTGGCCGGGTGGAGGATTTCGAGCGTAGCGGACTACCTGCTCTTGAAGCCGCACTGCATGGATTCCTTAGCCGTGAAAAAGCACAAGTATGGAGCAATTCGATTCGGCAAAGCTTGCTTTCGATTCTGTCCAAAGCACATTTGACAGTTAGGCTTGAATTCCGGGCGCTGTCTGCGCCGCTGGAACAAACCGAGGAAATCCTTCGCTATATTGAACAAAAAAGAGACGAAATATTCGGACAACGGGCCGATTACGACGTTCTATTGGCGAATGATGTGGATCGTCTGTTCTCCGGCGGAGTTCGGCCGGAACTTGAAAGATTCAAAGAGGCCTTGAAACGGGAGTTGTCACAGAAAATCGGAGAATGGTATGGCGCTTTGCGCCACGACTCACCCAAGCGACTGGAACGGGAACTGGAAAGCCGAATCGTGTCCAGGATTCAAAGCGCCTGTGATGAATGGCGCACCTCACAAGACAGTGAGTGGAACGCACAGTTCGAAACCCTGTGCTCGAAATACTGGGTGCGCATTCAAGCCACAATTGATGACCTGCAGCGGCACGCTGCCGAACGGCTATCCATACCGTATAAGGCGGTGAATCGCGAGCTGCTGTGGCAGGCAGAATCGGATTTCTACTATAAATTCTGGGACGAACCACCGAGTCTACTGATCATCACGGCTGCACTGGTACACGGTTTGCCGAGGTTCATAGGTGGGCCGTTGATTGTACGGCGATTACGGCAGCGGGCCGGAGAACTTGTGGAAACCCAGACCGGCCGCATACGCCACGATTTTGATGAAAGATTACAGAAGAACCTCGAGCAGTTCCGGTCCTTGATTCAGAGTCGTGTTGAATCCGCGTTGGGCGAGATAGAAATCGCCCTTCGCAAGGGTATGGTGATGAACCGGGAGAGCCGATCGGCAGTGGACAAGCGCAAAGCCGTGCTGACGGAATTGGATAATCGGATAACTCGGCTGCAATCTGAGGTTCGAGCAGCAACAGATTCGGTGTCTGGTGCAAAACGTGCAGTGGCAGAGGCGTCGCAGTGACGATGCCTTGGCTCATTCTGCCGCAGGATATGGACAGCACAATATGTTGGTGCGTACGGTGACGTTTCAAAGCATCCTGTTCGAGCGGTCCGAAGACCGAGACGAGCGGAACGATCCGCCCGCTTTCTTTTCCGACCTGTATCTTGACCCAATCGTAAACGCAGTCACGACCGGCCGTGACGAATATGATCTCAAACCATTCTTTTACTGCGCCTTGCATAGTCACGAGGCTGTGGAGTACCGCCAAGAAATCATGCGGGATCTCGAAAACACGCTGCTGTTTGAGCTGGTAAAGTCATTTGCCCAGAAAATGCGCGATATGACTCAGTATCTGTCCCAAGCGCAAAAGCTTTTCCACAAGTATCAGAAGGAAGCCTGGTTCCTGGATGCCGTGGAAATTTATTGCGATGCGATCAATGCCTTCGCAAAGGATTTAGCTGCGGCTGATTTGAAATCCCGTGGTATGACCGCCTGGTTGGGATATCTGACCACCTACGCCGGGTCGCCACGCTTCCTGTCTTTGCTGGCGGACACAAAAAAACTCAAAGCCGATTTGTCGGAGATCACGTATTGCGTGCTGGTCAGAGGTGACGGTATACGGGTGCGCAAATACAACTCCGAAGCCGATTACGGCGCGGAGGTGGGGGAGACATTCGCAAAGTTCAGGCAGGGCGTAACCGACAAAAATACAACGAAATTCTCCGACTTTCCTGCCATGAACAACGTCGAGGAGAAAATACTCGATTTTGTCGCACGACTGTATCCGGACCTGTTTCGTAATCTCGACGAATACTGTGCCAAAAACTGGGATTATCCGGACGATACCATTGTGACCTTTGACCGTGAAATCCAGTTTTATATTGCATGGCTCGAGTATACCGCACGCTTCAAAAATATTGGATTGGAGTTCTGTTATCCGCGGGTTTCCTGCACGCTCAAGCAAGTGTACGACTACGAAGGTTTCGACCTCGCTTTGGCAGACAAGCTCACGAATAAACATGGTCAGGTCGTCTGCAATGACTTCCATCTGGAAGGGCGAGAGCGCGTGATCGTGGTTACCGGGCCAAACCAGGGTGGCAAGACCACCTTCGCCAGGGTGTTCGGACAACTGCATTACCTGGCGAGTCTTGGCTGTACCGTTCCGGGCCACGAGGCGCAATTATTTCTCTGTGATGGTCTCTTTACACATTTCGAGCGTGAGGAAAACATCGCGGATTTGCGCGGTAAGCTGCAGGATGACCTCATCCGGATTCACGATGCCCTGAATCAGGCGACCTCCAACAGCATCATCATAATGAACGAAATTCTTACTTCGACCACACTGCAGGATGCTGTTTTCCTGAGCAGAAAGATCATGGAAAAGGTCGTCGCCATGGATGCCTTGTGTATATGGGTGACATTCATAGAAGAAATGGCATCTTTCAGCCAGCAGACCGTCAGCATGGCCAGCGGGGTTGTACCTGAAAATCCTGCGCAGCGGACCTACAAGATCACAAGAAAGCCGGCCGATGGGCTCGCTTATGCGATGGCCATCGTCGAAAAATATCGGCTCACCTATGATTGCATAAAAGAACGTGTGAAGACATGAAAGTACTTCTCATGTTCAGGGATCAGGATTTCGACGTCCGGCAGAAGTTGCCGTTGAACGAGCAGGCACTGACCCAAGACCTGGACTTGTCCACTCTGTTCAAGACCATGGCACGGGGCGATGAGGTCATACAGGATGTCGCCAAGAGCGCGATTGCCTGCGGCATGAACAATACCGCGGATACGATACGCTACCGTCAGGAGGTACTGCGTGACTGCCTAAAAAACCCCGCGCTCATTGGAGATATCTACACTATCGCAATTGCCGCAATCCAGGGCGAAAAGAAGAGCTACCGGCGCATCTTCAGATATCCCGGCGCGGTGCTGAGTGAGTCTCTGGAAGTGATGCAGTTATTTGTGACCCTTCTCAAAAGATTGAGGCAGGTGGCCGACACACATGCGGACGAGTTTGAGTCTGAAGGTTTC
The DNA here is from genome assembly GCA_050739415.1 of Gammaproteobacteria bacterium. Classification (GTDB taxonomy): domain Bacteria; phylum Pseudomonadota; class Gammaproteobacteria; order Natronospirales; family REEB76; genus REEB76. Next base: position 3,798 of record JBOIBD010000207.1, read on the forward strand.
AGGACCCTCTTTGCCATGTTGCAGCGGGAGCTCGATGAT
>JBOIBD010000208.1:0-3829 GCA_050739415.1 Gammaproteobacteria bacterium
CCTGTCTCTGGGCAAAGATACGCCGCAGCCGCGCGCTATCCAGGTCTGTGGCCGCATTGCAGTAACGCCCGTTCTCGGAGGATTACATCACCAATATTGCCGGATTTGAGTTTCCGGTAGGGACAGGCGAACCTCTCAAGACAACCGTGAGGCGCACCGCTACGCAGGCAAACCAGGAGAAATTGGCGCCGTAATCGAACTCAGAACCCACGTTGAACAGGCCGCCATTCAGTCCCGGAAACCACGACCGCCTCTATGTCTGCCTACGACTTCGTCAGTTTTGGTCCGAAGTAAAGAATTTTGAGCTGGGTCGCCCCGGCTGGAACGGGCCAACCGATCGAGGGATATCGGAGTAACCGAGCTGGTAAACCGGACCGAGTGGGCCGGGAGTATTCGTTTTAATTAACTTTTAGAAAACCGTTTGAGCCTAAGTTCAGTCAACCTCCTGGTGTTAGCAGCGATGCCTAAGGGCCGCCCGTCGCATGGCTAGCCGCCACGTCGGCGACTGGTATAATTGCCCTTGGGCGGAGTTCACGATGAATTCCGCCAGCGATCTATTCCCGTTGATGCCGGCACTATCGACTGGCATTACAGATGGCTTGCTTCTAACACTGCTCGGAGTCACAGCATTTGTCATCCGACAGTTACGCCGACGAAATCGCCTATTGAGTGCGGCAGTCGAGGGACTGCCGCAAGGCATGTGCATGTTCGACCAATCGGCAAGGCTCATCCTGTGCAATGAGCGCTACGTCGAACTATACCGTTTGACCCCAGGCCAGGTGATGCCGGGCTGCTCGCTCCGCGACTTATTGGAAGCGTGCCGAGCAAACGGTACCTTTGTTGGTGATCCGGAGCGCTACGCTGCCGATTGCGCGGCAAAAATAACAGGAGGAAAATCTACCAGCACCGCATGGCGGATGAAGGACGGACGCATCCTTGCTTTTGCAACTCGACCTATGATCGGCGGCGGATGGGTCGATACCCATGAAGACATCAGTGAGCGGCGCCGCGCCGCACTGAAGCGCAATTCCATGCAGGAGCACAAGCAGCGAAGTGCGGCGATAGAAGAGGCCATACGTTCATTTCGACAAGACACTGAGGGCCTTCTGAAATCCACGACCGAGAGCGTGGAAACAACGCGTACGATGGCAAGTGCCCTGTTGGGAGTTTCGGCGCAAACTTCGCAGCACGCCGAGACCGGTAGCGGAATGTCACGTAGCGCATTTGAAAGCGTGCAAGCGGCCGCGACCGCCACGGCCGAATTGTCGTGCTCGGTTACGGAGATTAGCCATCGCCTCTCTCGCACTACCGAGATTGTACGCAATGCAGCGCATACAACGCAAAACACCAATGGCCAGATTGCGAGCTTGGCGCTCGCCACTCAGAAAATTGGCGATGTCGTCAAGCTAATCGGGGACATAGCGTCCCAGACCAACCTGCTTGCCCTTAACGCAACGATCGAAGCGGCGCGCGCCGGAGCCGAGGGCAAAGGATTTGCGGTTGTAGCCTCCGAGGTCAAGTCGCTGGCGGCTCAGACTGCAAAAGCTACCGATAACGTGGCCGCGCAAATCGGCGCCGTGCAGCAATTGGTGACAGCAGCAGTGGCTGCCATGAGTCAGATTGCCGCACAGATGCAAGAAATCCACATGGATGCTTTATCAGTTGCGGATTCGGTGAAGCACCAAGCCGTCGCAACCGAAGAAATTTCGCTAAATGTTGCGAGCGCAGCTGATGGCACAAAAGCAGCTGTTTCGGTGCTCGACCAAGTCTCTGGAGCGGCAAGCGAGGGGCGCGCTTCAGCACAGGCGCTACTTCAATCCTCGAAAGTGGTTGCCGGCGCAGCCGCTAAGGTCCGCGACCAAGTTGAAGCCTTCCTCGCTAAGGTGGCGGTTTGAACCTCGAATTTTTCTCTTGGCAGCCCTGCTGGATGGGATCAACGGCGTGGATACTACGGCCCGTGACCTCGTCACGAAGGGATGATGTCGAAGAATTGCGCAGCGTGATTGAGCGAAACGCGCCAATCTTGTCCATCTTCGGAGCTAAAGTCGTCACTTGCGCGTTTAATCAAAACACACCGTTTATTGACCGCAAACACCAAGCGCGTTTCTCTGAAAATCAGACGCGCATTACGCCGCACCTTATAATCTCCAGGTCACATCCGCCGTGCGATTTTATTCCGATGCAAGCACACGCGGGGAGCGTAATTGTGAATCGGCGCGGGTCCGGACGCCGATCGGCGTCGTAAGTTATTGATCTTGTTAGAGCCGGAGGGGTCACGCGGCCGCACCGTTTTACATGCCGCTGGCCGTGCAGCATCGCTGGTACACCAGCGTTCTGCTCGGCCATTACGGCTACTACGGCCCACCACAAAACTTTCCGGCGCTCACTGCGTTCCGTCTTTAAACGGTGGATTGTTCACGCCATGGCACGACCGTCAGACGTCAATCTTCGTCCGTGCCAAATCGGGGGGTTACCCTTGAGCGGGACAATAAGCAGACCGGCACAGATCGCCATTGCTGCAGCAACACCCATAGCGGTTGGATAGCCGTGCTGTATGATGAGAATGGCTGACAATACCCCGCCATACAGGCCGCCCGACCCTTTGGCGACGGCATAGAGAATTCCGAAGTTCGAACCTGCCGCCACTTCGCCGTAATACTGACCGATCACAGCTGGGAACAGAGCGAACAGCGAAGCCCAGAAGAAGATCGCAAGAACGGCAGTAATGACAAACAGCATTTCGCTATGGATTGCTCCCGCGATAATCGTCAGGAACAAAAACACGCCGGTAAGGATACAGCTCCCAATCATTGCCACTTCACGACCGACATATTCGGACAGTCCCCCGATCGCAACGTGTCCGAGGCCATTGGCGATCGAGATGCCGCCGGCAGCAGCCGTTGCTGCGGCGGCCGCAAAGCCGAAACTGTTCGAATACTTCACGATTTTACTGACACCTGCGAGTCCGGCGCTTGCGATCAGAACGAACGACAGGACCAACACCCACATTTGCCATGTCGACAGCGCATCCGCCAACGTGAATTGATGATCGGTGGCTCGTGCGACAGTGGCGGCCGGAACCCAGTTCCGCGGACGCCAGCCCGGCGGAGGGTCTTTCATGAATAGAGCCGCGACGATGGAAACGCCGCCGATGATCGCCGCCATCAAATAAATGATATGGAAAAAGACCGAATCAGGTGCCGCCTTGGAAATTGCGCGGATTGGAAAAATGAACGGTAATGATCCCCAGGAAAAGCCGGCGCCAATCAAACCCGCCATGACGCCTCGCTGATCAGGAAACCACTTGTTTGCGGTCGTCACTGCAGTGTTGTAGATAAACCCGGCAAAGAAGCTGCCGACGCACCATAGGATAAGTACAAAGGTGTAAGAGGGACCAAGAGACGTGGCGTATATACCCAAGCTTGTAAGCAATCCAGCGATACATGTGATCCAGCGCGGTCCGAACTTATCACGCAACACGCCGCCAGGCAGGGTGCCGATGGACTCGAAAATTACAAATAGCGTGAACATCCAACCGATCTGCGTATGGGACCAGTGATACAGACCTCCAATGTGGGCGGACATCGAGCTCCACGTGTATTCGTAAGGGGCTTATTACCGCCATTGAAAAGAATGCAGCGGCACAAACGACATAGCGGCTATAGCCCAAAATTTGCTTATCTGTGGGATAGTTTCTTTGGTTTCCTGCGCTCGCGACCGTTATCATGGGCAACCTTCAGCTTTTTCATCGATATTCATCGTGTTGCCAGCGACTTTCAGGATGCTGCTGCGGTTGGCGTGGCCGCGCGCTCGCTGGCGGTCTTCAATC
>JBOIBD010000209.1:0-3801 GCA_050739415.1 Gammaproteobacteria bacterium
GTTTGGCGATCGCGGCAAGGATGTTATCGCGCCGATGTGCGGAGTCGAAGGCTTTTTCCAGCCAGGCTTTATCGAAGCCGTCCTGCTGTACCAACTGTGCGATGAACTGCTGCACTTCGGGTCGTGCTGCGTAACTAGTCGGCGCCGGTTGTGTGGCAGCCGGGGTAGCGTGCCGGGCTACAACCGGCTTCACCATGTGGGAACAGGCGCTTGTCAGGCAAGCCGCAAGGATGAGGATGCGAGCGGAGGCAGTGCGGGCGGGCGTGGTCACGTGGCCAGGAGCTTGCGGTGTGAGTGGATGCTCATGAGCATACCGAAGCCTGCCATGAGCGTCACCAGGGAACTGCCGCCATAACTCACCAGCGGCAGCGGCACACCCACTACCGGCAGGATGCCGGAGACCATGCCGCTGTTTATGAATACATAGGTGAACAGGGCCATGGTGAGAGCGCCGGCCAGCAAGCGCGAGTAGGTATCCTGGGCGCGCAGCGCAATGAACAACGAGCGCCCGATGATGAAGCCGTATAGCGCCAACAACGCGATGACGCCGATGAAACCAAATTGCTCGCCTAGCACCGCGTAAATAAAATCTGTAGAACTTTCCGGCAGAAAATCCAGTTGCGACTGGCTGCCATGCAGCCAGCCCTTACCGAACATACCTCCCGAACCGATGGCGATCTGCGATTGGATGATGTGATAGCCCGCGCCCAGCGGATCGCGCTGCGGATTGAGGAAGGTCAGTACCCGGTCACGCTGATAACCGTGCATGAAATGCCAAAGGATCGGTGTGGCGATGGCCAGCAGCAGTACCAAAATCAAAATGACGCGTTTGCGCAATCCGGCGAGGAATACGCCGAAGGCGCCGGCGCTCAGGATGAGCAGCGCCGTGCCCAAATCCGGTTCGATAGCGACCAGCAGCACCGGAATGAGGATCATGGCCGCCAGTGGAAACAACTGTTTCCAGTTGGGTGGCAAGGGCTTCTCGTGCAGATACCATGCCACCATCATGGGCACGGCGATCTTCATGATCTCGGAGGGTTGGATATGCACCACCCCAATACTCAGCCAGCGTTGTGCGCCGTGACCGATATGGCCGGAATGCATCGTGAACAGCAGCAACAGGAGACCCAAGGCGAACAGCCATGGTGACCACAGGCGCAGGAATTGCGGCGAGATCTGTGCCACCGCGAGCAGCACCACGAACGACACGGCCAGCCGTATCGCCTGCCGGTACACCATGCCTGCATCCTGGTTGCTGGCGCCGTACAAAATCGCAAGACCCGCCACCGCCAGCACCACGATGGCGAGCAACAGCGAGCCGTCCAGATGCAGGCGGTGCAATAGCCGTTCGCCGAAGCTGAGCTCGCTACGAGGTACGGAGAAAGCGAAGTCGTTGAGCATCATGGCTGCTTCAAATTGCCTGTAGTTTCGTTCAAAAGATACTCGTCCATAACTTGGCGCGCTATGGGTGCGGCGGTGGTCGCGCCGCCACCACCGTGTTCCACCACCACCGCCACCGCGATTTTTGGGTTCTGCACCGGCGCGAAGGCAATGAACAACGCATTGTCACGAAACCGCTTGGGAATGTCGGATTCGTCTTCTTCGCCAAATACACCCAGGCGCTTGCGGTGCACCTGAGCGGTACCGGTCTTGCCACCAATGCTGTATTTGGCCCCGATGCCGATGCGGTGAGCCGTGCCTTCCTGTGTAGCCACCACGTTCTTCATGGCCTGGACTATGATGCTCCAGGCATTGGGATAGGACTCTTGTACCGGTTGCAGCGCCTTGGGTGGGGTGTCACGGATGACTCCCGAGAGCGGGTTGCCGATGGCGTGCAGCAGATGTGGTACGAAACGCTCACCGTGCATAGCGATAGCGGAAACACCGTCAGCCAGTTGCAGCGGTGTCACCAACAGGTAGCCTTGACCAATGCCGACAATCACCAGGTCACCTAGGTACCAGGGTTGATGCAGGGTCTTGCGCTTCCACGCCGGCGAGGGCACCACACCGTCGCGCTCACCCATGAGATCAATGCCGCTGGGTTCGCCGAAACCCAGTTGCGTGGTGAGGTAATCATGGATGCGGTCAATGCCGAGCTTCATGGCCACAGTGTAGAAATACACATCGCAGGATTGGGTGATGGCGTTGGGTAGATCAATTTCACCATGACCACCGCGTTTCCAGTCGCGGTATGGGTTCGGGTTGCTGGGCAAATAGAAATAGCCGGGGCACATGAGATCTTTGAACGGGTTCACTACCCCATAATCGAGTGCCGCCAAGGCCAGGAACGGTTTGATGGTGGAGCCGGGCGGGTATTGTCCGCGCAACGCGCGGTTGAAGAGCGGCTGGTCGGGGCTGGTATTTAATTTGGTGAATTCATCGGGGCTGATGCCGCCCACAAACTGGTTAGGATCGAAGGATGGCGTGCTGACCAGCGCCAGCACCTCGCCGTTGCGAGGGTCAATCGCAACCACCGCGCCATTGTAATCACCCAGAGCTTTTTCCGCCGTTTCCTGCAAACGCATGTCCAAGCTGAGATACAGGTTGCTGCCCGGTACCGGCGGTGTGTACGACACGGTACGTACCGCGCGGCCCGCGGCATCAGTCTCCACCTGGCGCATACCGGCAGAACCGTGCAGCAGGTTTTCATAGGCGCCCTCGATACCGATCTTTCCCACCTGGGAGGTGTTGTTGTACTGATCCGGATCCAGGCTGGCCATCTCATCCGCGCTGATGATGCCGGTATAGCCCACTACATGTGCTGCCGCCTGCCCCAGCGGGTAATAACGCATGAGTGTGGCGCGGATATCCACGCCGGGGAAATTCTGGCGATCTACCGCGAAGCGTGCCACCTCGGTTTCGGAAAGATTGCTGCGTATCGGCAGCGGTTGGAACGGACGCTTGGTTTTGAGGAGGTTGTAGAACAGTTTCAGATCCTGAGCACGTATTTCCACGACCTTGCCGAGCGCGGCAATCGTGGCTTCGAGATCAGGCACCTGCTCGGGGATGATGTCGAGTTCGTAGCTCGGCCGGTTTTCCGCCAACAAGACACCATTGCGATCATAGATGAGTCCGCGCGGAGGCGTCACCGGCTCATTGCGCAAACGGTTACCTTCAGCCAGGGTCACGTAATGTTCATGGCTGATGATCTGGAGATAAAATAATCTTGCAACCACCGCCAGCAACAGTACCAGTCCGACGATGCCAACGATGACAATGCGCACAGTGAATTGGTGGCGTTCCAGCCATTCGTTGCGGATGCGTATATGTGCCATGGTTTTAGATATAGGTGACTCGGCTGGGCGTCAACTGACTTGATAGCGTTGTTGCAGGAAACTCAAAAGCTGCATACACCAGGGCCACAGCAGGGTGGTAATGAGCACTGGCATCCAGCGCAGCATGGGACCTTGTGGATATCCCTGCATGCCGTCCACCCAGAACAACACAAATGTATACAGCAGCATCAGGACGCATACCACGATGGTTTGTTGCCACCAGGGATAGACGCGAACTTGCATATGCATTTTGAGCGTGATCCAGGCTACAAGTAGCAGCGCCAGAGCATGTTCGCCTAAAAGTGAACCGGTGAGCGTATCCACCAGTATGCCCAATACGAACGCGACCAACAGTCCCACACGATGCGGCAGGAACAGGCACCAGTAAATAGTCGCCAGCACTACCCAGGCCGGACGAAACGGTTCGGCCCAATCGGGCAGCGGCCAGATGGTGAGCAACACCGCGACCACATAGGTAACAATGATGATCCAGTTGGCGCGGCGTCTGACGACAGTGCTCATCGTG
>JBOIBD010000210.1:0-3792 GCA_050739415.1 Gammaproteobacteria bacterium
CTGGAGAATAGCGTGCAGATCGCGCATCGATGCAATTTTGAATTACATCTTGGCGAGAATTATTTGCCAGCGTATCCGGTGCCAGAGGGCCAGAGCATTGAAAGTTTTCTGCACGCAGAGGCGCAAACGGGCCTGGAGCAGCGGCTGACTCCCATGCCAACGGACACCGGTACGGATGCTCGGCAGCATGCACAGCGCTATCGGGAACGCCTGGCAGCGGAGCTGGACGTGATTTTACGCATGGGCTTCGCCGGCTACTTCCTCATTGTGGCGGACTTTATCCGCTGGGCCAGAAACAATGGTGTACCGGTGGGGCCGGGACGCGGTTCCGGCGCCGGTTCGTTGGTGGCGTATGCACTGGGCATCACCGATCTGGATCCGCTGGAATACGACTTGTTGTTCGAGCGTTTTCTTAATCCCGAGCGTGTATCCATGCCGGACTTTGATGTGGACTTCTGCATGGAAGGTCGAGACCGGGTAATCGACTACGTAGCAGATCGCTATGGCCGGGGACGAGTGTCACAGATCATCACCTACGGCAGTATGGCGGCGCGTGCGGTAGTGCGTGACGTGGGCCGGGTGCTGGGCCTTTCTTACGGTTTCGTGGACCAAATTGCCAAGCTCATCCCCTTCGAACTGGAGATGACGCTCGACAAGGCGCTGGAGCAGGAACCGGAATTGCGTAAGCGCTATCAGGGCGAGGAAGAAGTGCGTCAGCTTATTGAGCTGGCGCGTTCCCTGGAAGGGTTGGCGCGCAATGCCGGCAAGCACGCCGGTGGCGTAGTCATCGCGCCTGCTGAATTGACCGATTTCATGCCGCTGTACTGCGAAGCTGGCAGCAGCCATCCCGTGACGCAACTGGATAAAGACGACGTGGAAGCGGTCGGCTTGGTAAAGTTCGATTTTCTCGGTCTGCGCACCTTGACCATCATTGACTGGGCGGTACGCATCATAAATGCAGAGCATGGTGCCAATAATCAGCCGACTGTGAATATTGCCGCCCTTCCGATGGATGACGTAGCCACCTACGCATTGATAAAACATTGCCAGACCACGGCCGTGTTCCAAATCGAATCACGCGGTATGAAAGATCTGATCCGGCGCATGAAACCCGACTGCTTCGCGGATATCGTAGCGCTGGTCGCGCTGTTCCGTCCTGGCCCGCTGCAATCCGGTATGGTCGACGATTTTATCGCGCGCAAGCACGGCAACGCCAGGGTGGATTACCTGCATCCGAAACTGGAACCGATCCTCAAGCCCACCTACGGTGTGATCCTATACCAGGAACAAGTGATGCAGATCGCACAAGTATTGGCTGGTTACAGTCTGGGGAGTGCTGATCTGTTGCGCCGCGCCATGGGTAAGAAGAATGCCGAGGAGATGGCCGAACAACGGGATGTATTCATGAAAGGTGCGGTGGAGCGCGGAGTGAATCAGCGGCTCGCCACACATATTTTTGATCTGATGGAAAAGTTCGCCGGCTACGGTTTCAACAAGTCCCACTCCGCGGCGTATGCGGTATTGACTTATCAGACCGCTTGGCTCAAGGCACATTACCCGGCTGCCTTCATGGCAGCGGTGCTGTCTTCCGACATGGATCATACCGATAAGGTGGTAACACTTATTGACGAGTGTCGTGCCATGCAACTCGCGATTTTGCCGCCGGACGTCAATCACTCAGAATACAAGTTCACAGTCGCAGATCAGAAGGGCATTCGGTATGGTCTGGGCGCCATCAAGGGCGTGGGACTCGCAGCTGTAGAAGGCGTACTGGATGAGCGGGCACGTAATGGAGATTTTGAGAATCTGGAAGATTTTTGCCGGCGCGTTGACTTGCAAAAATCCAACCGTCGTGTCATCGAAGCCCTTATTCGTGCAGGCGCGTTGGACACATTCGGGCTCAATCGCGCCACCCTCATGGCGCGTTTGCCGGATGCATTGGCACGTGCAGACCAGAGCACACGCGCGCATGCGGCGGGTCAGGATGATCTGTTCGGCCTGGCTGGACCTGCAGCCATGAAACAGACTCAATCGCAGTCCGTCGCCATTCTTCCGGACTGGGACGAAGACGAGCGGCTGCGTGGTGAAAGGGAAACGCTGGGCCTGTATCTCACCGGTCATCCGGTGAATCGTTATGCGGCGGATCTGCGCTATGTGGTGACTGCTCCGCTTGGCGAATTAGCGGATGAATCCCCGCCAGTGAGCAATGGCGAGCGCGGTTATGCCTATGGTGCAGCATCACGCAACGTGACCGTGGCGGGTCTGGTGCTGGATTTGCGCAAACGTGGAGGGCGTGTGAGTCTGGTGCTGGATGATCGCAGCGGCCGTATGGAAGTGACCTTGTTTGAGGATGCGTACAATCGCTTCCGTTCCCTGGCGGTGAAAGACAGGATTGTGGTGGTGGAAGGACGGCTGGCGTTCGACGAGTTTATCAGCGCTTGGCGCGTCACCGTGAAGAACATGTACGGCGTGGATGAATTGCGAGAGCGCTTTGTGCGGCGTCTGGACATAGACTGGGTGCCGGCTGCGGGAGCGGATTTTGCCGCCCGGCTCAAGGAGGCACTCAAGCCCCATCTAGGGGGTCATTGCAGCATTTGGGTGCGCTACCTGGGAGAGCAGGCCAGTGTGCCCGTGCCTTTAGGGGATACCTGGCGCGTGCACCCCGCCGAAAGTCTGACCCGGCGGTTGGAGAGCTGGTTGGGACAAGACAGGATCACTTTGCACTATGGCACCCGTTCTGCTGATCCCGCCAGTCAGGTGGCCAGTGCTTGAGAGGGGCTTGTGCCGCATGCTCTCAGCCGGTAACGTTTACAATCCTTCGGACAGCCCCGGTCAACGATGAAACTCAACTTCCTCGAATTTGAACAGCCTATCGCCGAACTCGAGGCGAAAATCGAGGAGTTGCGTTTCGTCGGCGATGAATCCGCGGTCAGCATAACCGACGAGATCGAGCGTCTGCAGGCCAAGAGTCGCACACTCACAGAGACCATTTTCTCCAGCCTGAGCGCTTGGCAAGTGGCGCAACTGGCGCGCCATCCGCTGCGTCCGTATACGCTGGACTATATATCGAAGATTTTCACCGACTTCGAGGAACTACACGGCGATCGTGCCTTCGGCGACGATTCCGCTATCGTCAGCGGCGTGGCGCGGCTCGACGGCAGGCCCGTGGTGATCATCGGGGAACAGAAGGGCCGCGACACCAAAGAAAAGGTACGCCGCAATTTCGGTATGCCGCGGCCGGAAGGATATCGCAAGGCGCTGCGTATCATGAAACTGGCCGAACGTTTCCGCCTGCCGCTTATGACGTTCATTGATACACCCGGTGCGTATCCGGGTGTAGGCGCCGAGGAACGTGGTCAATCCGAAGCCATCGCCCACAACCTGTTCGAGATGTCCACCTTGCGGGTACCGATCATTTGCACCGTGATTGGAGAAGGTGGTTCGGGTGGTGCGCTTGCTATCGGCGTGGGTGACCGGGTGATGATGCTGCAATATAGTATCTATTCAGTAATCTCGCCCGAAGGCTGCGCCTCGATCCTGTGGAAGAGTGCGGAGAAAGCCAGCGAAGCGGCTGAGGCTATGGGCATCACCGCGGAACGACTCAAGAGCCTCGGCCTCATCGATGCAGTGTTGAAAGAACCGTTGGGCGGCGCGCACCGCAATGCAGATGCCATGGCTGCCACTGTCAAGAATGCATTGAGCGACAACTTGAGCCGCCTCGAGCATGTCTCCATGGATGAATTACTGGAAGCTCGCTACAAACGTTTCATGTCCTTCGGCAGCTACAAAGAG
>JBOIBD010000211.1:0-3712 GCA_050739415.1 Gammaproteobacteria bacterium
CCGTCACGCTGTGATTTTTCTTCGATGATTCCGTAGCGTAGCGCCAGCCGAGTCAGTTCCACTGCGTTGTTGACGCCGAGTTTCTGGAACAGGCGTGCGCGATAGGTACTGACGGTCTTGGGGCTCAGATGCAATTTGTCCGCGACGGCCTGGGGCGACTGGCCGCCGGTGATCATCAGCATTACCTGGGTTTCTCGCTGCGACAGTTGATCGAAAGGCGAGCCGTTATTGCCGCCCACCTTTTCCAGCGCCAGTTGTTGCGCGATGGCGGCGGTGATGTAGCGCTTGCCCGCATGCACCTGCCGGATGGCACTGACAATTTCCTCGGCGGCACAGTCCTTGGTCAGATAACCGTGGGCGCCGGCTTCCATCAGCCGCAGGGGATACGGTTCGGTGGCATGTACCGACACCACGATGACTTTCACAGTGGGATGCCGCGCGAGCAACTTGTGCGTGGCTTCGAGTCCGCCTATGCCCGGCATGCTCACGTCCATCAACACTACATCGGGCTTGAGCTCGCCACACAACAAGATAGCCGCTTCGCCGGATTCGGCTTCTCCGGCGACGCGCAAATCCGGTGTGTCCTCAAGTATCAGACGAATCCCTGTCCGCACCAGCTTGTGATCATCCACCAGCAGGACACGGATCATGTTGACCCCTCGTGGCTGGCCATATTGCGGCCGGATGCGATGAAGCCTACGGCAAATTGGACGGGCCGGCAAACCATCACCGGCCCGCAAGCCTCCCTTTACCCTTGTGGCTAAGGGTTGGGTGAAGGGATAGCAAACTCACTCCATATGTTCGATGACGGCATCACCAAACCCCGAGCAGCCCACCAGCGTGGCACCGGGAATCAGGCTCTGCATCTTTTCCTCGACGTTGCGCCGCCCGGCAATCTCACGCTTCGACACACGGATGGCTTGCCGCAGGCGCGCGAGATCGTAAGTCATGATCTTGGCGGCAATGGTGCGTGCCACGCCGTGCAGGATCTTGTCCGCCGCCTCGGTCCAGCCCAGATAACGCAGCATCATCTCCGCCGAGAGGATCAGTGAACCGGGATTCACCTGGTCCTTGCCCGCAAAACCGGGCGCCGTGCCATGCGTGGCCTCGAACACCGCCACTGCGTCGGAAATGTTCGCGCCCGGCGCGATGCCGATGCCGCCCACCTGTGCGGCCAGCGCGTCAGAAATATAATCGCCATTCAAGTTCAGTGTTGCAATCACATCGAAATCTTCCGGTCGCATGAGTATCTGCTGTAGAAAATTATCGGCGATGACATCCTTTACCACGATATCGTGTCCGGTTTTCGGATTCTTGAATCTGCACCAGGGGCCGGCATCAATATCCACCGCGCCGAACTCTTCTTTTGCTACCTGATAACCCCAGTTACGGAACGCACCCTCGGTGAACTTCATGATGTTGCCCTTGTGCACCAGCGTCACCGATACCCGGTCGTTGTCTATGGCATAGCGGATGGCCTTGCGTACCAGCCGCTGTGAGCCTTCTTTCGACACCGGCTTGATGCCAATGCCCGAACTGTTGGGGAAACGGATGCCCGTCACGCCCATCTGCTGTTGCAGGAAAGTAATGACCTTGTGCACTTCGGCCGTGCCGGCAGCCCACTCAATACCGGCGTAGATGTCCTCGGTGTTCTCGCGAAACACGATCATATCGGTGAGCTCGGAATCCTTCATCGGTGTGGATACGCCGGGAAAATAGCGGATCGGTCGCACACAGGCATACAGATCAAGAGTTTGACGGATAGCCACGTTAAGCGAGCGGATACCGCCACCTACGGGTGTGCCCAGCGGTCCCTTAATGGAAACCACGTATTCGCGCATGGCTTGTAAGGTTTCATGCGGCAAGTAAATATCCTTACCGTATTTTTTTGCTGCCTGTTCGCCGGCATAAATCTCCATCCAGGCTACCTTGCGCTTGTCACCGTAAGCTTTCCGGACGGCGGCTTCTACTACTTTTTTCATCACCGGTGTCACGTCTACGCCAATACCGTCACCGACTATGTAAGGAATAATCGGCTGATCTGGCACCTTGATGCTGAAATCTGTATTGACAACGATGGTTGCACCACTCGCTGGTGGCACGATTTTGTCAAACTTCATCGCTGGGGCCTCAGTGAAATAATTTGAAAGGGTACTATTAGAACTCTGTTCGTGCTGCACACGTCGAAATGCACAAGCCTGCTATTTCCGCGCCTTCCTCGCCACAATCCGCATAGCCATTTCCAACGCTTGTTCATAGTTGAGGCGTGGGTCCACTTGGGATTTATAGTCACGTTCAAGATCGGTGTCGGTCAGGCCACGGGCACCGCCGGTGCATTCAGTCACATCATCTCCGGTGAGTTCGAAGTGTACGCCGGCGAGAATGCTGCCCAGTTGTTGGTGCAATACGAACGCCATTTCCAATTCTTCAAGGATATTCTCGAAACGCCGGGTCTTGAGTCCGCTGTCGGTTGTTTCAGTATTGCCATGCATCGGGTCGCAAATCCACAGCACTTGCTTGCTACTCTTGCTAATGGCTTCGATCAATATCGGCAATTTGTTGTTGATATGTTTTGCGCCGAAACGATGGATCAGCGTGAGTCGTCCCAGTTCATTGTCGGGATTGAGTACCTGGCAAAGTTCCAGCAAATGTTCTGCATTCATGCCCGGGCCAATTTTCACAGCGATGGGATTGGCGATGCCTCGAAAATACTCGACGTGTGCGCCGCTCACGTCGGCGGTGCGCATACCGATCCAGGGAAAATGTGTTGACAGGTTGTACCAGCGGCCGGTTTCCGTCACGAAGCTGGTCTGGGCCTGCTCATATAAAAGATGCAAGCCCTCATGGCTGGTGAAGAAGTCAATGTCGCCGCTTTCGGGCAATAGTTGGCCGGAGATGGTTTCCATGAAATTCAGCGAGCCCACCATGGATTGCATGATGCGCCGGTATTCTGCTTCCAGCGGCGAATTGCCCACAAAATCCAGCGCCCAGTATTCCGGATGGTGCAGGTCGGCAAAGCCACCATCTACCAGGGCGCGGACGTAATTCAACGTGAGTGCGGCGTGCTCATAACCGCGCAGCATAAGCATCGGGTCGGCAGCGCGTTCGGTAGCGCTGAACCCGGCACGGTTGATGATGTCACCACGATAACTCGGTAGCGTCAAACCGTCACGGGTTTCATATTCGGACGAGCGCGGTTTTGCGTATTGCCCCGCGATGCGGCCCACGCGGATGACTCGCTTCTTGAGACCATGCACCAACACTAAGCTCATCTGCAGAAGTATCTTCAGCTTGTTGGCGATTGGCTCGGCGGTGCAGTCGTCGAAACTTTCGGCGCAATCACCGCCCTGTAGAACGAAACGTTCGCCGCGCCCGGCTTCGGTTAATAGCCGGCGCAGCTTATCCACCTCACCCGAGGTTACCAGTGACGGTAGTTGATGAATATCCGCCAACACACGTGTTACTGCCGTACTATCGGTATATAGCGGTTGCTGGCCAGCGGTATGCGTTTGCCAGCTCTCCGGCCGCCATTTTTGTGCGAATTTATTGTCCATGAGGCGCACCATGCTACACGGCGTCCGCAACAGGGGAAAGTACGAGATGCAGTCGGAGCGCTATCTGTGGCAAAATTGGCACTCTTCCGGGCTGACGCCCTTCTTAAATTTGCCAAGTATTTCTGCTGCGCTGGATCTGTATACAGGTTTCGGCGCCA
>JBOIBD010000212.1:0-3660 GCA_050739415.1 Gammaproteobacteria bacterium
AGCCGCCGCACGGCGGCTTCCTTGAACTCACGCGTGTACTTCCGTTTCACCTGTCCCATGACACAATTCTCCATTCACTGAAAAATTGTGTCTTATTCGCCTGTCTCAATTTTGGGGACAAGTCCATTGGGTAACCTCTACACGCAATCGATGGCACGAACAACTTTTACGCTTGTGATGCTCTGCCTCTCTGGAGGAATAGCACTTCTTCTTGGCACTGT
The DNA here is from genome assembly GCA_050739415.1 of Gammaproteobacteria bacterium. Taxonomy (GTDB): domain Bacteria; phylum Pseudomonadota; class Gammaproteobacteria; order Natronospirales; family REEB76; genus REEB76. The sequence goes on from JBOIBD010000212.1 coordinate 222, forward strand.
AGGGATATATGGCGTGATTGCATATTCCGTATCTCAGCGAACTCGTGAAATTGGGATTCGGATGGCTCTCGGAGCACAGCGTGGAACTGTGGTAGGAGCGTTTGTACGACAAGGCATGTGGCTAACCGTTATGGGGATCGCGGTTGGCCTGGTGATTGCGTCGGCAACGATGCGTCTCATGTCCGCGCTTCTCTATGGTGTCAGTGCTGACGATCCAATTACGTACATCACAGTAGCGTGTGCTGTGGCGACTGCCGCTCTGCTTGCATGCTATTTGCCATCACGTCGTGCAGCGGAAGTTGATCCCGCTCTCGCCCTGCGGTCTGAATAGGAGTTTCGCATGGATTGGCTCAAACAACTGCTTACCCGTCGCCGTCGTTATGACGAGCTTTCCGAGTCGATCCGCGAGCACTTGGATGAAAAGATCGCCGACCTGATGGACCGTGGCATGACACAGGAGCAGGCAGAGCAGGCCGCTCGCCGAGAGTTCGGCAATGTTGCGCGGATCGAGGAGCGCAGCCGTGAGGTGTGGGAGTGGCCAGCGCTACGAAGCATCTGGGCGGATTTGAAGTACGCAATACGGCAACTGCTGAAGTCGCCGGCATTCGCCACAACTTCTGTCCTGATTCTGGCGCTCGGCATCGGCGCAAATACAGGCATATTTACGCTGACGCATACACTGCTGCTCAAGAGCCTGCCGATTCCCGATCCGGATAACCTCGTTCGTATTGCCATCGATGACCCCTCTGCTCCAACCGTAAACGGAATGCCGCTGAATCTTTTTCTCATGCAGTCCTTACAACGACACGCGAAATCCTTTTCAGGAATATTCGGGTGGTTTTCGAGTGATGTTGTCCTGACGCAAGATGGCACCTCACGTATCTATCCGGGAGCGCTGCTGAGCGGTAATGCATTTCAGGTTCTGGAGGTAAGACCCGCCGCAGGCAGACTTCTGATTCTTGCTGACGACCAGACAGGTGGTGGTCCCGATGGGTGGGCTGTTGTTATCAGCCATCGGTTCTGGATGCAGCACTATCACGGTGATCCATCGATTGTCGGGAAGCAAATTGTTTTGTCTCGGCACGATGCCACGATTGTCGGAATCGCTCCGACAGGGTTCAACGGTGTGATCGTCGGTACAAGTCCCGACTTTTATATGCCGCTCGCATTTGAGCCACTTGTGCATGGCAAAGAATCGCTCCTGCGAAGCACAGGCAGCGTATGGCTGACGGCATGGGCGCGTTTGAAGCCGGACGTCAGTCAGACCAGCGCTTCAGCCGAAATGGGGCCACTCTTCCACGTCGTCATGAACGAAACGGCTCCGGCCATGCGGAATATTTTGATGGAGCACAAATCCAGGTTTGTAGTTCTCCCCGGTCGAACGGGCTGGAGCTATTGGCGCAATCAATACTCGAAGCCGCTGCTTCTGCTCCAGGCGCTGGTCGGAGTGGTATTGCTGGTCTGCTGCATCAATCTCGCCGGATTATTCCTGACGCGGATCGCCCGGAGGGAACATGAGTTCGCCATCCGGAGTTCGCTCGGCGCAACTCGCATACGGCTCATGCGGCAGCTTCTGGTGGAAGCTCTCACTATATCCCTGGCTGGAGCAGCGCTTGCAATTGCATTTTCATGGATGACGGATCGGTATCTTCTGCAATTCATGACTAACAAAGGGACGGAGAGGGCGCTATCTGTCCGCCCCGATCTGACCACGCTTGCCGTGACCGCAGGATGCGCCATTCTTTGCGCACTCCTCTTTGGTTTTATCCCGGCGTGGCTGGCCGGCCATGCTTCCATTGAGCCGGCACTACGGCGATCCAGCCACAATGTACTCACGGGGAAAGGCACTCTTGTCCGGCGCATTTTTCTCCCCATGCAGATTGCGCTGAGCCTCGCGTTAGTGGTGGTCGCAACGATGCTGGGCACCTCCGTAATGCATCTGCGAAATAGCGATCCGGGCTTTCATACCGAAAATGTTGTGCTTGCTACCGAGGATTTCGAGGGGGTTCCACAGAAAGGGATTGCTCTTGTCCATCTCTATCAGGAGATGGTCAGGAACATCGATCAAATGCCGGGCGTGATCCATGCAAGCGTGGCCGAAAATACACCGCTCAACGGCTGGAGCCATACACAAGCATTCAGCAAAGACGCATCATTCAGCTCCGCTGGATATCTGAGCGAAAAGTATGAGGTCAATGATGTGGGGACGGGCTATTTTGCGAGCCTTGGCACACAGCTACTCGCTGGCCGGGATTTCACGGATCAGGATACAGAAACTTGCATCTTGAACCGCGAAGCCGCCAGGTTGCTCTTTCCTCACACAACTGCCATCGGTCAATCTCTCTATGAGAATGTGGGTAACACGGTCTCTGGAGTAGACGCGAAGGAGTGCCGGGTGATTGGAACGGTTCAGGATGCCAAATACGTCAGTCTCCGCAAAGCAGCGCCCCCTACCGTCTTTCTCCCATTCGGAGTCGATACACGGCGCTTGCAGGGCATGACCTTTATCATTCACGCCCACACGTTGGCTGAAGGCGAATCAGCTTACCGAAAGGCGCTGCATGAGTTTAGCCCATCCAGTCCCGAAACCGAGCCTATAGCATTTGCCGTACAGTTCAACGACGCCATCTCATCGGTGCGGTTGTTATCGACGCTCTCCGAATTGTTTGGTGTTCTCGTTCTTTTGCTGAGCGGCATCGGCGTATATGGTTTGACGGCGTCGTATGTGAACCAGCGAACTAGCGAAATCGGGGTGCGTATGGCTTTTGGAGCCACGCGCCTGGCGATCTTCAATCTGATTATGAAACAGGTATCCATCTTGCTGGTCATCGGCATGGTGGCCGGTACCTGCTTGGCCATCGTTGCCGCTCACTCAATCAAGGCGTTTCTATATGAGGTCAATCCGACCAGTCTCGCTTTCTTCGCAGGAGCGGTTGTGATTCTGGCATTGTGCGGTTTTATGGCGGCGCTGCTGCCCACGCACAAGGCCATCTCCATTGATCCCATGCAGGCGCTTCGCACCGAATAGACGCAGATGCTTAACATCCGCAATATCGACAGCCGTCTCATGAACATCGCCGAAATTGAGCCCGCCTCTATTGCCTTTGAGCTGTTGCTCCAGGGCAAATGGAGGCTTCAGATCCTCTTGGTTATGTGTTCGGGGCCGGTTCGCTTGGGACGGCTTGCACGAGTAATTCCTGGTGCTTCCAAAAAAGTGTTGACGCAGAATCTGAGGAAGCTGGAGGCGGACGGTATTGTTGTTCGGACCGATTTCAGCAACGTCGTTCTGCACGTCGAGAATGATCTTCATCCGGATTTACGCGATTCCGTGTCCCGCCGCCAGTTGAAAGTTGGCAGCGGCGGTTAGGTTGATGTTACTACGCCGCTTTTTGGCTGGCGGTGGCAGACGGGTTGAGGATCGCTTCTAGAGCCCACAGAT
>JBOIBD010000213.1:0-3653 GCA_050739415.1 Gammaproteobacteria bacterium
ATCGCCTTCTACAAGACGCCGCTGGGACAAAAAATCATCAGTAATAATTCCGCCATCGCCCAAGCCAGTATGCAGGACGGCGAACAATGGGTAAAAACGTACTCGCGCCGGAGCTGGTGAAACGCATCAAAACCCGCTTCGAGCAGGAAGGCATCAAACTCAATCAGCCGGGTGAACCACCGAAGTAGAAGGGAATTTCGCTCTGGTGTTTCCTTCAGGCCATCCAGCCTCGATTGGTTTTGAAATAGCAAAGAATTGCGGCGAGAATTAACGCTCCTAATCCCCCTCTCCCTTGGCGGGTGTATCTCTCCAGTCTATACGCCATCAAGGGAGAGAGCGTAAGCAATAGTAGCGGCGTGCCGCCACAATTCTTCAAGCTGCCTGGCCTATCAGCTTGGCGAGTGTTGTGTGTTCAGCGGCAGTCAGACTTTCGGAATTACTCTGTGCGGCCTGATAATGCATCAGCGCCTCTTTGTGTTCGCCGAGCTTGTCGAGTGCGAGTCCCCAGTCCAGTTCCAGTGCGCCCCAACCTGGCGTGTACTTCGCGGCTTCGGCGTATTTCTGGATGGCTTGTTTGTAATTGCCTTCGGCAGCCAGCGCATCGCCCCAGTATTTCAGCGGATCGCACCAGTGCGGTCCGTGCTGGTTGGCCTGCTGGAATTTTTCGATAGCGCCTTGGTAATCCTTGTGCCGCAGCAGCGCCAAGCCCCAGCTTTGATAAGCCATGGGCAGTGAGGGTGCCAGATTCACTGCGGCTTGATAATCCTGTTGTGCTTGGGTCCAATTGCCGCGATGATCGGCTATGTCGGCCTTGAAGCGGTAGCAATCCACAACGTGTCCACCGTTTGCAATCGCTGCATCAGCCTGTGAGTTTTGGTCAGATAACCCAAGGGCCAAACCCAGATAACATGTGGGTTGTGTCAGGAAGTTCGCCTGCTGGTCTGGATGTTGGGTGAGCAGCGTATCGCTCGCCTGCAAGGCCGTTGAGGCCTGTGCGTAGTCCTGCCGGTCGAGCGCCATCAGCCCCTGCACGAACGCGGTCTCAGCCAACACATAGGGATTGCTGCCAGCGCCCGGCGAGGTCTGCAAAGTTAACGTTGCCTGTGTGTTCGCATGCATGCGTGCCAGCATCTCGGCATCGAGTGGCGCATCCAGGCCAAGCTGTGAGCCCTGGCCACCATGGGCGGCTTCATCGGCGAGAAGCTCCTGATGTACATCTGACAGGCCCATGCGCAGGTAATCGGTAGCTGAATAATAAAGTATCGGCATGTGTGCTGCGAACCAGGAGCCGCGACGCGCCGTCTTTTCCAGGCGCAGGCCGGTCTGGTAAGCCGCTTCTTCCCGGCCAAGAATTACCTGCGCACTTTGCAGGTTGCCGTAAGCGATCCAGAAATGTGGATCGAGGCGCAAGGCCTGCGCAAATTTATCCACGGCTGCTGCGTTCTGGTTGAGTACAGCGAGCGCGTTTCCCCAGCCGTTCAGAAGCCAGGGGCGGTCTTTGTCCAAGGCTTTTGGGTACACGCTCTTGATGAGCGCAATCGCCTCCGGTACTCGCCCTTGGTTTATAAGATAAACCGAAAATAAATACGGCTCGGCCTGACCATACACATACTCGGCGGCCGCGGTGAGGAGCTTTGGCAAATCCGCCGGGTTGCCGCTGAAGGTCCTGGCCGCAAAGTTGGTGCCGCGCACAGTCAGCACGATCTGGTTGCCCTGCTGTACCACGTCGCCATTGATCTTGATCTCATGGCCGAGCCAGTTGTGCAGCGTACGACCAATATCGCCCAGTGATACATGCACATCCGGTACTTGCAACTGGATGTTGTTGCTCCAGGCATCCTGCAAGGCCTTGGCCGCCTGTGAGCTTTGCGAGGCGGCCTGCAAAGCTTGCAACTGATCCAGGAATGCGCTGGCTACTACTGTGCCGCTGTTGCCTTCTGCGACAAACGACGGTGGCACCTGGAACTGGTTTACTACGACCGATTGGTCGGTGGCGGCTGAATACACCGCGTACACGATCACAGCCAGTATCGCCAATGCGATCACGCTCAGGACTGTTTGATATACGGTGCGGAAGCGATCGTGCAGGCGCTGGGCACGTAACTGCTTGTGCTGCGCGCGCAGTGCCTGGCTCTGGAGTTTCAGGTTCTCTTCATGGAGTGCTTGGGTACGTTCCAAGTGCTCGCGCTGGACTCGGGACAAGGCGATCTGTTCGTCGAGGTACTTGGCCGCGCGCTCTGACATTTCTGGACTCTTGCCTGCAGCATCCATAGCGAGAGACGCCGCAAACCCCTTGTCTTTGCCAGGCAGTTCGTCGTTCATGCTTAATCCCCATCGGCCGCATGGGCCGGAGCGTTAGGATACTCCCGGATCGTCCTGCACTGGGAGCGCGATATCAGGTCGCAAGGCTTCCAGGTGCTGCATGATTTTCTGGCACAGTTCGCGGGTGCCCTCGCCGGCCAGTCCGGAAATCTGAAATACCGGTCCGGTCCATTGCAACCCTTTGACGATGGCTTTGCAACGTGCCTCGCGTTCATCGCTGGGAAGGAGATCAATCTTGTTGAGTACCAGCCAGCGTTCACGCTGCGCCAGTTCCGGGTTGAATTTCCCCAGTTCCCCGATGATGGCTTTCGCGTCCTTGACGGGATCGCCGCTGCCCTCGTAGGGCGCCACATCAATCAGATGTAGCAGTAAACGTGTGCGTTGCAGGTGCTTTAGAAACCGGATACCGAGTCCGGCGCCTTCTGCGGCGCCTTCAATCAAGCCGGGAATATCCGCCATGACGAAACTTTGGTGTTCCCCAACCGATACCACACCGAGATTGGGATAAAGCGTAGTGAAAGGATAGTCCGCGACTTTAGGACGCGCTGCTGAGACCGTACGGATGAGTGTGGACTTGCCCGCATTGGGCAGGCCCAGCAGGCCGACATCCGCCAACACTTTGAGTTCCAGTCTCAATGTGCGCCGCTCGCCGGCTGTCCCGGGCTTGGACTGACGCGGCGCGCGATTCACGCTGCTCTTGAAGCGCGCATTGCCCAGGCCGTGAAAACCACCTTGCGCGACACGCAGTCGCGCACCGGCTTTCACCAGATCGCCCAGAAGTTCCCGGGTGTCCACGTCGTACACCAGCGTACCAGCCGGAACCGGCACGATCAGATCCTCGCCACTCCTCCCGGTCATGTCGCTGCCCATGCCTTTGCCACCGCGCTGGGCTTCAAACGTGCGCGTGGTGCGAAAATCCGCCAGCGTGTTGAGTCCGTCGCGTGCTTCCAGAACCACGCTGCCGCCGTCGCCGCCATCGCCGCCGTCCGGGCCGCCGAAGGGAATGAATTTTTCGCGACGGAAACTCACGGCGCCGTTACCGCCGTCGCCCGCGATGACCTTGATGGTGGCTTCGTCAACGAATTTCATTGCGTTCTACCTGTAGGAGCGGTCCCCAGACCGCGATTCGGGAATTATCGCGGCGAGTATCGCCGCTCCTACAATTAATTCACCTCACTGACAAAAAACCCCGGTCTCCCGGGGTTTACATTCATTCGGATACTGGCGTGACGCCTATTTCGCTTCCGTCACCACACTCACAACACGGCGCTGCGGCCGACCCTTAAGATCGAATTTGATCTTGCCCGGCGCCTTGGCGAACAGCGTGTGGC
>JBOIBD010000214.1:0-3643 GCA_050739415.1 Gammaproteobacteria bacterium
TTAACCTGCTTCGCTAGTTCCGTCGCGAGCGCCTTCAGTTTGCTCTCGTCCATCGCTGCTTCCATTGACTTGCTCCTGTGGTAAGGTAAACGTCAATGGGCAGTTACACAAATTAATTTACAGTCTCTCGAACACCCAGCCCACACATTAGGAACCAAGCTTATATGATTCTCTTCCATTGAAATTATTTACAGCTCCTTCTGCACGCTCCGATCTACTGTTTGCAGCTGGTTTATCCCGCTCTGTATCTGACCCTTCAATGAGCCATACACTTCATATTCCAATTTACGGGGCTGCACGTAAGCTTGATCAACGATCGAAAACAGTGACGCCAAGCGGTCACGCAGTGCCGGTTCCGCCACCACGTCCCCTTCACTCGAATGCATGTGCATTTGTGCCAGCACAGCGATCGCTTGATCCAGATTCGACAACATTGCCTGATATCGGGCATTCCCCGGCGCATTTTTTATGGCCTGCTCCAGTTTGCCTTTCACAACAAGTGCCTGGTTCACGGAAGTAGCCAGCTCCTCGAGTGTGCCCTGTATATCGAAAAGCAACTTCTGGCGTGCTTGCAGCTCGGACAGCGTGGTGGTCAGACGCGGATCCAGTTTGACTTCGAATGCCGTCTGCTGGGTCTGGCTGCCGTACTGCAGTACGGCATAGTACTTGCCAGGCACGATCTCTGGACCCGAGCGCTTGGGATCATAGCCATTGGTGGCTTCATCCGGAGAGTAATAATCCTTGATCTTGCTCGTTCCGGGATAACGCAGATTCCATTGAAACCGGTTCATTCCCGCGGCCACCGCGGTGGCTTTGGTTTTGCCTTTTTCGCCTTTCTTTTCCAAATGCAGCTGATAGCTATTCACGACTTTGCCAGATGCGGTCGTGAATTTCAGGGTCACCGGCGTCTTGCCGTCATAGCCTGCCGGCAGATGGAAGAACACACTGGTACCGAAGGGGTGGTCCTCGCCAACCGCCGGTGAACGCTCGCCGTGTTCTCCACCTCCGTAACTCATGGTCATCCATGTCAACTGTGGCTTGAAGAGATACGCGGAATGTTCTGCAACCTTTACCCCATCCGCGAGCTGTTCCAGCAACGCCAGATTATCCAGGACCCAGAATGACCGGCCATGTGTTGCGATCACGATGCTATTCTGCTCGGACTGGATGGCGACATCGCGGACCTGTACGTGCGGCAAATTCAAGCCCAATGATTCCCAGTCGTTGCCGCCATCCACACTGACATACACGCTATTCCGGGCACCCAGAAAAATAAGATTCTTGTTATGCGGGTCAATACAGATGCTCATGACATATTCATCATCCGGCAAGCCTTGCGTAATCTGGGTCCAATGCCGGCCGTAATCCGTGGTTTTGAAAACATAAGGTCTGAAATCATCCCACATGTAACGGCTGGCCGTCAGATAGGCTGCACCTTTATCGGCATAAGAGGGTGCAATCGAACTGATGCTGGCCCATTGCGTCAACGCGGGCGGAGTGATGTCACTCCAATGCTGTCCGCCATCGGTGGTGATGTGTACCAACCCGTCACTGGAACCCGCCCAAATGACATTGTTATCGAACGGCGAAACAGCCAAACCGGATATATAGGGATAAACCTCGGCGCCCGATTCGTCCAGCATGACGGGCCCGCCGGTGGGGCCTTCAGTGGATTTATCATTGCGGGTTAAATCAGGGCTGATGCAGGCCCAGGAATTGCCAAAATCCAGGCTCTTCAGAACACACTGTGCACCGACGAGCAATTCGCCGGGAGCCGCAGGTGAGAACAATATCGAATGCGTCCACGCCAGACGATATTTGAGTTCATCCGAGGCTGCGCCGGATTGATAATCTGGCCAGGGACTCACGGTCTGGGTCAAATTTATTTTCCTGTTCTCTTTTTGAAACAGCACGTAATAGTCACTGGCGTAGGTGATCCAAGGTTTACCGGGCTGCGGTACTACCCACGAACTTTCGCCGCCTGCAATATATTTCCATGCTGAAAGTGGAATCCCGCCCTCACCCGTGGCACTTGGTCCCTCGAACGCACCTTCGTCCTGTTGCGCGCCATAGACGTGAAAAGGAAATTGATCATCGAGATTGACGTGGTAGAACTGCCCGGTGGGCTGATCGTGCTCACCACTCCAGGTCTTGCCCGCATTCACAGAAACCGTTGCGCCGCCATCATTGCCTTCCAGAATGATCTGCGGATTGACTGGATTGATCCAGGCGATGTGATTGTCTCCGTGCGGCGTATGAAGCTTGGCAATTTTCTTGCCACCATCATGGGACACCCACAGTGCATCCACTTGAGGCATATAAATCGTGTTGGGATCTTTGGGATCCACATATATCGTCGAGTAATAAAAGCTGCGCTGGCGCAAGGCCCAATCCTTGTTCACCCGCGTCCAGTGACTACCACCATCGTCAGAGCGGAAAACTCCACCGTGTTTGGCTTGCACAATCGCATACACCACGCTCGGTTGACTCGGTGCCACGGCCACTCCGATTCGTGCCTGAATACCTTGGGGCAATCCCGTGTTGTGCGTGATGTTCACCCAATGCGCGCCTCCATCTGTGCTCTTGTACAGACCGCTGCCCGGACCGCCATTCGAGAGTTTCCAGGGAGTCCGGTACGCCTGCCACATGGCCGCATAGAGCACTTCAGGGTTCTGCGCGTCCATAGCAAGATCAATCGCGCCAGTTTTGTTATCGACAAACAGTATCTTTTTCCAGGTCTGGCCGCCATCGGTCGTTTTATAGACGCCGCCTTCGTCGTTGTCCACGAACACCTGTCCCATCGAAGCCACATAGACAACCTTGGGATCACGCGGATCGACAACGATTTTGCTGGTGGTATGCGCATCCTTGAGGCCCATGAATTTCCAGGTCTTACCCGCATCCGTTGACTTGTATACACCATTGCCGGTGATGAAATCATTGCGAATATCGGCCTCGCCGGTGCCGGCATAAATGATGTTTGGGTCAGAAGGCGCCACCGCGATGGCGCCAATGCTGATATTCGAAGAATCCAGCGTCTTATCGGAAATGTTTTCCCAGCTGACGCCGTAATCGTCGCTTTTCCAGATGCCTCCATCGACTGCGCCCATGTAAAAAACATTCGGTTGTTGAACAACCCCGGATACCGCCACCACACGGCCACCGACAGCCGGGCCAATGCTGCGCCAATGTAATTTACTAACCAATTGACTGAAAGGAACCTGGGGCTGGGCCATCACTGGCATGCCTACCATCATCAAGCTAGCGCTCAAAATCGAAAGGGAAATAAAACATCTCGATCGGATCATGACAGCACTCCTAACAGTTTGGCTCAAAAACGGACCTGCAAATTCAGCCAGTTTTCGGGTCCGAATACGTAAAATATGAGGGATTAAACCGCTCGCATGCAGGGCAGCGAAGCGCAGTACACCTCATTGAGAGTACCGCGGTCAAGCATGGCATATAGGCGGCGTGGGTTGTAGACTCAGATCTAACGGCCTAAACCCGCACGTCATCCTCTTGCGTTGTTCAAGTAAGTGGCAGGTGCTTCTAATGATTGGTGCCGGCGGAGAGAGTCGAACTCCCGACCCACGCATTACGAATGCGTTGCTCTACCAACTGAGCTACGCCGGCTTCTTAGATA
>JBOIBD010000215.1:0-3638 GCA_050739415.1 Gammaproteobacteria bacterium
TCGATTCAAACACTGTGTATGCGGCCATTAACACCATGCGTCTGGATGACATGGGGCCGCACCTTTTCCGTACCACGGACGGCGGCAAGCACTGGGACTCGATCAACAACGGCATTGCGAATGACGCGACTACCAACGTGGTACGAGAGGATCCGAAAACCAGGGGGTTGTTGTTTGCCGGCACCGAGACCCAGACGTATGTCTCATTTGATAACGGTGATCACTGGCAATCTCTGCGTCTAAACATGCCGGCGATCTCGGTGCGTGATTTGCAGATCAAAGATGATGATCTGGTGGCGGCCACGCATGGGCGCGGTTTCTGGGTGTTGGACGACATCACACCCCTGCGGCAAATTGACGAGCAGGTGGCGCATGCTCCCGCGACTTTATACAAACCGGAACTCGCCACCCGCGTGCGCTGGGATATGAATCCGCCGACACCCTGGCGCATGCCGGCGCTGTCAAACCCGCCTCCGGGCGCGATCATTGATTATTACTTTGCGGATAACGTGAACGGTCCGGTCACGCTCGATATCCTAGGTGCAAATGGCAAACTGGTGCGGCATTTTTCCAGCGCCGATCCGGTCAAACCTTTGGACCCGGCAAAACTTGACGTGCCCGATTGGTGGCCACGTCCGCCCATGAATCTATCCACCCAGGCCGGTATGCACCGCTTCGTCTGGGACATGCACTACCCGCCCATGCCCGGCGCACTCCAGTTTCTGGACGCCGGCCAGGCGGTGATGCATAACACCCCGGTCATCGCGAGTTCACCCTGGATCATGCCCGGCAACTACACCGTGAAATTAACGGTGGATGGGGAAAGCTATAGCCAGCCGCTGACCGTGCGCATGGACCCGCGCGTAACAACATCGCCGGCAGCATTGCAGCAGCAGTTCAATCTCTCGATGCGTGCCTACAATGAAAGCATCGCAGCAAGTGACGCACTGCGGCAAATACATGATCTGCAACAGCAAATCAAGACGCATGAAAAGCAACATGGCACGTCGAAAGCCTTGACCGCCTATGGCAAGCAACTGGAAACGCTCACCGGCCCGCCGATGTCGCCGTTCGCGTTTTACTTCGGCTTTCATGGTGCACCGAACCTGGTCAGCACCGGTTTCTCGTTGCAGATGCTATTGAGCCGCATGCAGGATGCCGACCGAGCACCAACTACTGCCGACGTGACGGCGCTCGACGAAACCAGCCAGGAAATGCAAACGCTGCTGACGCGCTGGGCTACGCTCAAGGACCAAACGCCGACGGCCATCAACAACTGAGCAGCGTTCCTTTCCCCCTTTGGGGCAGCGCCGCATTTTTCGACGGATGGAACTGTGCATCGGCGGCCCACGATCACGCGCCGCATAACCCCATCGGGCTATGTTGAGTGGATGTACCAAGGCCCAAGCAAGAGGAATGAGGAACGAGTGATTTCAATTCAAGATGCTGACGTCGTGCCTGGAAAATCAATGAATCAATGGGGTCAGACTGAACCGACCCCGGTTAATCATCACCTTAATAAGTCGGTATCCTGACGCCGAACATATAAAAGCCACAAAGCATTGGTCTGTTCTCTATCATCCTACAGGTCGGCCGATTCAGGCTGTTCCAAGCAATCACGGTTCCCTTCCTTTTCACTATGTTGCCACCCGGAATCAAATGGGGTCAGAGCGAATAACGCCATAGCGTTAAGTCTATCACTCAAAGTCCAGACTTGATTTGTCTTTCTGCTTGGCCGGTCGCCCACGTCGGCCAGGTCTGGCTCGTCGCGCAAGGGTATGCTCAATGTATTCCCTGAAGCGATCATTACCCAGTACGACTTCCTGGTTCAGACTTTCCCGTATGACTTTCAAAGTCGGTTCATCGAGTTGCACGCGAAACAGCTCTCGGTAGGCCGCACAGCGAAACACAGCATTGATACCCAATGCCATGTAAAGCTCGTGAGGGACAACAATCTCATCCTTCACATCTAATGCATTGCGGCGATAGCTTGACCAGCGGTAATCAGATGGATTGACTACCATTCCAGCACGTACCGGATTCATTTCAATGTATCGGTAGCAGGTCAGCACATACGTTTCGGTATCCACCAGGCTCGCCTTATAACGGCCTTCCCAGAGTGTCCCCGTGCGCTGATAACAGAAGTTGAAGTACTGTACGTATCGTCGGCCAATATGCTGCATGAAGCGCGGGAGCGCATCTTTCTGTGAGGGCGTCACCAGAAGATGAACGTGGTTGGTCATCAAGACGTAGGCGTGCACCGCACAAGCGTATCGCTTAGATGCTGCGCGCATACATTCGAGATAAAAGCGGTGATCACTTATGTCAGCGAAACACGGCTGGCGATTGTTGCCGCGTTGAATGACATGCTGCGGGATGCCGGCTAAACAGAAACGTGGCAAACGTGACATATACACTTCCTTGTGCATGTGAAACGTTGTTAGTCTACACTAGATATTCGCTCTGAACTGCCCCTGATTTCGTGGACACCGAGATAGGCACATACTGCCTGAGGAGGTGTTGCATGTCGAAGCGACCAAGCTATAGCCGAGAGTTCAAACTGGAAGCGATACGGTTACTGAAGTTGGCTGACAAGCCTGCAGCAGACCTAGCCCGCGAGCTAGGCCTGCGGCGCAATCAGCTGTACAAATGGCGGGACGAGCTGCAGGACAAGGGCGCTGAGTCGGCCTTTCCAGGACATGGTCGTCGACCGGCGGCCGATGTAGAACTGGCCAAGCTCAAGCGTGAAAATGCATGCCTGCGAGAGGAGAACGAGATTTTAAAAAAAGCCGCGCGGTACTTTGCGCGGGAGTCGTCGTGAGATATGCCTTCGTGCGTGCGCATATGAGCGAATTCAGGGTGCGGCTGATGTGCCGGGTCTTGAAGGTATCGCGGAGCGGATTTTATGCCTGGTGCAGTCGGCCACCGAGTCGTCATGCACTGGCCAACGCGCAGTTGTTACAACGTATTCGTCAGATCCATCTCGCATCGCGGCAGACATGCGGTACCGTAAAGACTTGGAAGATCTTGCGCACGGCCGGCGAGACCTGTGGCCGACACCGGGTGGCTCGATTACGACAGCGTCACGGCATTGAGGCCAACCGCATGCGCCGCTTCCGCAGCCGCTACGCGGCGGCCAACAGTGCCCCACCGGCCCCCAATCTGCTGAACCGGGATTTTCAGGTCGGGCAACTGGATCGGGTTTGGGTGGGTGACGTCACCTTCATTCCAACCCGTGAAGGGATGTTGTACCTGGCGGTACTGCTGGATCTGCATTCCCGGCGCGTGGTGGGCTGGGCGATGAGCACAAAGATCAATCAACCGCTGGTCAGTGATGCACTGCGGATGGCGATTGAACATCGTCAACCCATGCCCGGATTGATCCATCACACCGATCAAGGCTCGATATACGCCAGCAGCGCCTATCGGGCGATGTTACAGCAGTACGGCATGACCCCGAGCATGAGCCGTAAGGGTGACTGTTACGACAATGCAGTTGCAGAGAGCTTCTTTGCCAACCTGAAGAACGAGTTGACTTGGCATCGCACGTTCCGGACACGCGATCAGGCTCGGTCAGCGATCTTTGATTACATTGAAGTGTTTTATAACCGGCAACGGTTACATCAAACCCTGGGCTA
>JBOIBD010000216.1:0-3599 GCA_050739415.1 Gammaproteobacteria bacterium
CCGTTACGCCGTGCAAGCGGCCGGTCATCTGGTGGAACGTGGAATAAAACTACTCGTAGTGGCTTGCAACACAGCATCTGCCGTGGCCATGCCGGCGCTGACAAAGGAATTCTCGCTCTTACCTGTCATCGGTGTGGTGGAAGCGGGCGCGGCAGCCAGTGTGCGAGCGTCGAAGACAGGTCACATCGCCGTGCTCGCCACGGAAAGCACCGTACGTGGCGGTGCTTATGAGCGCGCTATCAAATCACGCCGTACGGATGCCCAAGTATTCTCGCAAGCCTGTTCATTGTTCGTGGCGCTGGCGGAAGAGGGCTGGGTGCAGGGTCCACTGGTGGAAGCTGTCGTGCGTGAGTATCTGCACCCCCTGCTTGAAGAAAAAAAGCGCGACGGCCTGGATTGTCTGGTGCTCGGCTGCACCCATTTCCCCTTGTTCACATCTGCGATTCGTACTGTCGCGGGGCCGGATGTGGTACTGGTGGATTCCGGCGAGACCGTGGCAGCAAGCGTGGCGCAGATGCTCGCAAATCAAAACCTGAAGCGTATCGCGGCGAGTGGAAGCACTGTGCAATTTCTGGCTACCGATGGCATCGAACGCTTCGTACGTGTCGGCAGCCTGTTCATGGGCGCAACGATCGAGACAGCGGATGTGGAATTGGTGGATTTATGACTGCGTCCACAGAAAGTATGGATGCGAGAGTGGCCGAAAATTTCGCGCACTTGGTGCTGGAAAATATAAGGCGCGAATACCCCAATCACATCATGCACATATTGAATGGCGATGCAGATGTCATGACACCGCAGAAACTGCACCCCGCGTTCTACGGAAGTTACGATTGGCATTCGTCCGTTCACAGCCATTGGCTGCTGGTACGCCTATTGCGCTTGTTTCCTGATGCGGACTTTGCCGCCGATGCGCGCAGGCTTTTGGATACGCACCTCACACCGGCGAATATCGACGCTGAATGCCGTTATTTCGAGGCGTCCCATCGCGCCGGCTTTGAGCGACCGTATGGTTTGGCGTGGCTGCTGCAACTCGCCACTGAACTGCATGAATGGCAAACCGCGGAAGCCAGAAATTGGCGGGCTGCGTTGGCGCTCCTGGAAATGCTGGCCGTGCGTCGTTTCAGCGAATGGCTACCGAAGCTGAGTTATCCCATCCGCAGTGGCGAACACGCAAATACGGCATTTGCGCTGGGTTTGGTACATGACTACGCATGCAACACCCAAGCCACTGCGCTCAGAACATTGTCGGAGACCAGGAGCCGCGAATTGTATTCAGCCGATGTGGAGGCGCCTCTGGCCTACGAACCCTCTGGCCATGATTTTCTGTCGCCAGTTTTGGCGGAAGCAGACCTCATGCGCAGGATGCTGCCACAAAAAGAATTTGCCTCTTGGCTCATGAAATTTCTGCCGCAGATTCCCGTGAACGAAGGCGCACGCTGGTTGCCACCGGTTTCATCACGCGATCCTGCTGACGGCAAGCTCGCGCATCTGGATGGGTTGAATTTGAGCCGCGCCTGGATGTTGCAAGCTATTGCCGCCGCCTTGCCGGCGAGCGACGTGCGCCAACATGCACTGCTTGCGGCCGCACGTATTCATGCCGAAGCAGGTCTTGCAGCCGTGACGGATGAACATTACGAAGGCAGCCACTGGCTGCCGAGTTTTGCTGTGTATTTGCTGACAAAACGTGGTTTCAATGAACAGCATTGACGCGGCTACATCTCGTCAAGCGGGTTGGCCGCGCCGGCTCGGCTGGCGAATATTGACGATTCTTTGGCTGTCGCTGCTGGGGACCATCCTGGGTGTCGGATTCCGCGGCATCGTGAACCCGTCTACTACTGCATACATGCAGCAACGCCTGTTGTATCTGCATGCGCACAATGTGCCGCGTGCTCGCCTTGATTACCACTGGGTGGAGTATCGCGACATGGCTCCTGCCATGCATCTCGCGGTAGTGGCTTCGGAGGACCAGACCTTTCCCGATAACCACGGCTTTGACTGGGAGGCTATAGACAAAGCGCTGCACCACAATCAGGTCAGCCGCCATATTCGCGGCGCCAGCACCATCACCCAGCAAACCGCCAAAAATCTGTACCTCTGGTCCGGCCGCAATTATTTCCGCAAGGTGCTGGAAGCGTACTTTACGGTGCTGCTGGATACGGAATGGCCCAAACAGCGAATTCTGGCGATGTATCTGAATACCGCGCAGTTCGACAACAATGTGTTCGGCGTGGGCGCGGCGGCGCGGCACCTGTTCAAACAAACGCCGGCACAATTGACCCCGGAACAAGCCGCACTGCTAGCGGCGGCTTTGCCGGCGCCTGACCGCTTTGACGTGACCAATCCTTCCGCGTATCTGCAGCGCCGACAGGCGTGGATACTGGATCAGATGCAGCAGCTCGGCAGTGATTATCTGAAGGGCATTTAAGCACGCGCGCAGTAGTGAAATTATCTGTGGCTTTTACCCGCGTTCCAGCACCACAATGCCACCCATCTTGCGGGCCTTTTCACGCGCGCCGGGAATCAGCGCCATTCCCAGATTGACGAAGGCCGCACCACGCATCTGTCGGTGCAGACGTTGTGCGTCTTCCCACAGTGAATGGAAGGCAACGGGTTTCCAACCCAGCGGCCGGAAGAATTCCATGTGTTCTTTTGGGCCGAACTGAAAATCCACCGCGATTGAGGTGTGTTGCTTACCGAAATAACGACGCATGATTTTCAGGGCGCGCGGTGAAGCCAGGTCCGTGAACCAGCGTTTGAACGTAGCTTGCGCGTGCAGGGTTTTCGCCAGGGTTTTTACCTGTGCTTCGGTGAGATAGATCAGCAGGCCTTCGGTGATGACCAGTACGCGGCTGGCGGCAGCACTGACACGCGCAAACAAGGTGTGGCGTGCGTTTTCATCGGCGAGATCCACCGCATAGCGCTCCAACCGGCAAAACGCCTTGGCATCCCTGAGTGCTCCACTTTTGTATTCGATCATCCCCGGCAGATCCACCTCCACCCAGCGCAGCGCCGCCGGCAGCGCGAGGCGGTACGGCCGCGTGTCCAGCCCGCAGGCGAGGTTGAGAACAGTGTCGAAGCCGCCCTGTTCCACGGCGTCGAGGATTAGTTCATCCAGCACTTGGGTGCGCACCACCATCGGCCAACCGGTACGCTTCGCTCGTGGCAACTTGTCCACAATTTCCTGGCCACGTTCGCCAGCCAGGGCGCGTGCGTACGGGTCGTAGAACAGCGCGTCCGGGCGCTCGCTTTCCGTGGCGCGGTACGCGGCTACCCACAGCGCGGTATCGGAGACATTCCGTATCAGGGGTTCGTTAGCCATAATTACACGCTTGCCGTTTTCGTTCGCGCAAGCATGTCTGCTTGCCGCCACCTTGTAAAGCATGACGGCTTGCAGCCATTCAGCAATCAGGCGATGATTTGCTACCTGCTTGGCCGGACATATTTTTGTGGAGATTGCCATGCGCCATACTGCCCTGTTTTTGTTGATGTTGATGTTGATGTTGATGTTGATGTCGCTTGCCGCCTGTTCGATACAACAACAACCACTCCGCACTGTGGAAACGGTGCTGCCAGCAGCCGGCATATCGGCTTTGGAT
>JBOIBD010000217.1:0-3593 GCA_050739415.1 Gammaproteobacteria bacterium
ATCGCCCACCAGCGGATGATGGATATGGGTGAGATGCACGCGGATCTGGTGGGTGCGGCCAGTTTCAAGTTGCACTGATATATGGGTATGCGCACGATAACGCTTGATGACGCGATAGTGTGTGACTGCCGCGCGTCCACCTTCACGCACGCTCATGCGTTTGCGATCCACGCCGTGGCGCGCGATGGGCGCATCCACTGTGCCACCGCCGGTCATGACACCGACGGTGATGGCTTCGTACTCGCGCTCGAATTCACGCGCTTGCAACGCCGCCACCAAACGTGTGTGGGATTCGAGCGTCCGCGCGACTGCCAGCAGGCCCGAAGTATCCTTGTCTAAACGATGCACGAGTCCGCAGCGCGGCACGTGCATCAGTTCCGGTGCGTGGTACAGCAGTGCGTTTTGCAAAGTGCCGGCGGGATTGCCCGCGCCGGGATGCACCACCAGGCCCGCCGGCTTGTTGACGATAATGAGCGCCGCATCCTCATAAACGATATCCAGGGGCAGCGCTTCCGGCTTGAGCGTCGTGACCGGCGCTTCAACGACAGTCATACGCACACGCTGACCCGTTGTGACCGAATCGCGTGGGCGCGACGCACGCTCATCCAGCAACACATGCCCATCTTTCACCCATTGGGTGAGGCGGCTGCGGGAATATTCGGGAAACAGCCGCGCCAGCGCCTGATCCAGGCGTTGCCCGGCCAGTTCGGCGGGAATCAGGCATTCCTTGACCGCGTGTTGGTTCATACAGGATTTCTACGGTGAGAGAGAGCGGCAGTTTACGTTATACTTGGCATCAAGTTCGATATTCAGACCCCCGTCAGGATTGTTCCCCCATGCGCTTTCGCCTCATCGTGTTGACCTTCATGGCCGCGGCACTGCTGTTCGCCGGCTGCGCTTCTCAAAGCACCAAGGACCAAACCCTGGCGGCAGCCGAGCTTTATAAAAGCATCGCGGCCAACCTGGCGGCAGGCAATTACAAGACTGCTATCAGCCGCCTGCAGACGCTGCAAGCACGCTTCCCCTTCGATGTCTACGGGACCCAGGCGCAGTTGGACCTTATCTATGCCAACTACATGGATGGCAACTACGATACCGCCGAGGATACCGCGGACCGCTTCATCCGCGAGCACCCGCGCCACCCTGACGTGGATTACGCCTATTACATGAAAGGCGTGGCGTACTTCGATCAGGCACCCAGTCCGCTCCTGAAGCTGTTCGGCCGTGACAATTATCAGCGTGACCCGTCCAACGCCCAGAAATCCTTTCAGGCATTCCAGTTACTGCTGCAGAAATTCCCGAACACGAAATACGCGGCGGATGCGCGCCAGCGATTGGTATTCCTGCGCGACCGGCTGGCGAATTACGAATGGTCAGTAGCGGATTACTACATGCGCCGCGCGGCCTGGATCTCCGCGATCGAACGCGCCGACAATATCATTAACTTTTATCAGCAGTCGCCGCGCGTCAAGGATGCGTTGCAAATTCTGGCTACGGCCTACGGCAAACTCGGCCTGACCGATCTGGCGGACGGTGCGAAAGAAATGCTGGCGACAAACTTCCCCGGCACTTCGCCGATCTATAAACCGCACGGACCGTCATAATGAAACCTTTCCTTGTCCTCTCCCTCCTTCAGATGGAGAGGTCAGGGTGAAGTCCGTTGACTTTCTTGTGGGAGCGACCGTCCCGGCCGCGATGGACTTTACCATTTAGATAGTGGATTTGAATCGCGGCGAGTATCGCCGCTCCCACAAAATCTTTGCTCCGACAAAACTGCCGTTTCATTTGAATATGGTTGATTTTCTTGTGGGAGCGACCATCCCGGTCGCGATTGTCTTTGTCCTTATCGCGGCGAGTATCGCCGCTCCTACAATATTGCTACATCCACAAAACAGTGCTGCATCAGATAGTTGCTCATGCAACCTGCTTCAGCAAATGTAGGTTGGGATGAGTGAAACGAATCCCAACAAACTCTCGATCAATGTCGGGTTTCGGCTACCGCCTCAACCCAACCTACACCAATCAACGATGATATCCAGAAGTGATCGGATAACGACGGTCGCGGCCGAATGCACGACGGCTGACGCGCACGCCCGGCGGTGATTGACGGCGTTTGTATTCCGCATTCTGAACCATCTGCACCACGCGCTTCACTGTGGCTGCGTCATAGCCCAGTGTCACGATCTCCGCCACGGTCTTGTCGTCTTCCACATAGGCCGTGAGAATCGGATCAAGGGTAGCGTACGGTGGCAGACTGTCCGCATCCTTCTGGCCGGGAGCGAGTTCCGCCGATGGCGCACGTTCGAGGACAGCATCAGGAATAACCGGCGACAAGCTGTTGCGATAATGTGCCAGCCGGTACACCAGTGACTTGGTCACGTCCTTGAGCGGCGCAAAACCACCTGCCATATCGCCGTACAAAGTGGCATACCCCACCGCGAGTTCGCTTTTGTTGCCGGTGGTGAGCAACAGACGGCCGGTGCGGTTGGACAGCGCCATGAGCAAGACACCTCGGCAACGCGCCTGGATGTTTTGTTCCGTGATGTCGGTGGCGCTTTTTCCGATTACTGGATTGAGCGATTGCAAAAAAGCTTCGAAAGCTGGTTCGATGGAGATGCTGTTGTAATCCACGCCGAGTGCCTTAGCCTCTCGTTCGGCCTCTTGCAAGCTCAGGCTCGATGTGTAGCGGGAAGGCATCATCACCGCGTTCACGTTCTCCTTCCCAAGCGCATCCACGGCGATGGCGAGCGTCAGTGCCGAGTCAATGCCGCCGGACAAACCCACCAGCGCACCCTTGAATTTATTTTTGCCGGCATAGTCGCGCACGCCTAGAATAATCGCGCGATACACGCTTTCTTCTGCACTGCGGTCGGTATGTAGACCACCGGGCACGGCTTCGATGCTGGCACCATTCACGGTGAAATCTACCGGATACAGCCCAGATTCGAAACTGGGCGCCCGCACTACCACGCGACCGTCCGCGTTCATTGCAAGCGAGCCGCCGTCGAACACCAGCTCGTCCTGGCCACCGACAAGATTCACGTAGACCAATGGTATGCCGGCATCGGCTGCACGGTGGCGCAGTTCATGCTCGCGCTGCGACTGTTTACCCAATTCGAATGGCGAAGCGTTGGGGATCAACAGTAATTGTGTACCGGCTATCACCGCCCGGCCAGGCGGCCCCGCATGCCAGATATCTTCACACACGTTGATACCCAGATTTATGCCGGCAATCTTCACCACATCTGCAATATTGCCCGGAGTGAAATAGCGCTTCTCGTCGAACACACTGTAATTCGGCAGCTCCTGTTTCCGATACGTGGCGCGCAACGCGCCACCACCAATCACACTGGCGACGTTGTAGATCTTGTCTTCCTCGTACAACGGATAACCGACCAGCACGTCAATACCGTGGATCTCATGCACGATACGCCGCACAGCTTCTTCCACATCGCGGCGCAGGCCGGAATGAAACAGCAAGTCTTCCGGGGGATAGCCGGTGAGCGTGAGTTCGGGAAATACTACAAGCTGCGCATGGAATTCATCGCGGCTGTGCTGCGCGGCCGCCAGGACTTGCTCCACATTGCCCGCCA
>JBOIBD010000218.1:0-3576 GCA_050739415.1 Gammaproteobacteria bacterium
GGACAGAGCCGGCGACGGCGAGACCATTGCCTGCGTGATGACACTGGTGAGCTGGCTGGCCGGCGAACCTTGGTCGGACAAGCCCGACTGCGTGCACCCACTCATCGGTCGGGTGATCATCCGGTCGAACGACCACCGTGACGCCACCGAGGCATCACGAGCAGATCTGGCGCGGGATGCGGCCACGATGATGGACACGGCCGAGCTGCCCGACGCCGTTGTGGTGCGCGCAATGGGTGAGTGCGGTCGCGCATGGCAAGGGGTTGGGTACGCACGAGACGTGATCGCTGCCATCCACGCCGACAGGACCTCCGACGATCTGACACATGCGAACTTGACCGGCTCAGATCTGACCGATGCGAACTTGGCCGATGCAGATCTGACCGATGCAGTTCTGACCGATGCGAATCTGACCGATGTGAATCTGGCCGGAGCGAATTTGACCCGTGCGGATTTGACCTGGGCGGACTTGACCAATGCGGATCTGATCGACTCGAATCTGACCGATGCAAACTTGGCCAATGCGAATCTGGCCGGCTTGGATCTGCGTAATGCGAATTTGACCCGTGCGAATCTGACCGATGCGGGTCTGGTCAATACGGATCTGCGTAATGCGAATTTGTTCAGTGCGAATCTGACCCGTGCGAATCTGACCGATGCGCATCTGACCGGCTCGGATCTGACCTATGCGCATCTGATCGGCTCGGATCTGACCTATGCGGAACTGATCGGTTCGGATCTGATCGGTTCGGATTTGACCGGTGCGAATTTGCGTGGAGCGAATTTGACCGGGGCGAATTTGACCGGGGCGAATCTGGCCGGGGCGAATTTGACCGGGGCGAATCTGGCCGGGGCGAATTTGACTCGTGCGGATTTGACCGGTGCGAATTTGCGTGGGGCGAATTTGACCGGTGCGAATTTGACCGATGCAAATCTGCGTGATGCAAATCTGCGTTCTACGACTGGTGCAAATCTGGCCGGTGCGCGTGATTCGAGTGGTGCATGATGGACAAGACACGATACGTGGGCATCGCCGAGATAGCGGAGCTGGCCGAAGTCAGTAGCGCTGTAGTCTCCAATTGGCGCCGACGCTATAAGGACTTCCCGATACCGGCCGCAGAATGGAAAATGGGGCCACTGTTCTGGAGGGCAAGCATAGAGAGCTGGTTGGCCAAGCGTCGCTAGTGCTTTTCATGGCCGGTCAAAACCTCAAGCCGCACCGTGCGATCACGCAACTGAGCAAGAGCACCGATGGCCGCTTGTGTGCCCATGGCGTCAATGCGCTCAAGATCATGACGGATTGCCGAGCCTCCGTCGCCCACAAAGACCTTGAGGTCATCTATGGCGAGGTCCTGGTGATCAAGCCGAGCATTGAGCCCGATCAACTGCCGGGACAGAGCCAAGAACTGCTCTGCGGTGCGGCCATGAAGGCGACCCAGATAGAACGTGCCGCCGGTGATGGCGATGAACAGCGACACGCCGACACTGCTAACCGCGGTGATGAGGTCAAAGGACGTTGATGCAATCACGTGTTCCGGACGGTGACAGGACCATTCAGTGGCGCAGCCTTGAAGTGATTGCCGGAGGGGTCCTGGGATGTATCGCAGATACCGTTGAGGTTCTCCATCACGCCATTGACGAGCTTTCCCGTTGTCGCGTCGATCACGCCATATGTATGGATTATATCGCCGAACACGTCCTGATGGATTATGTGGCCAACACCATGTGAGTCAATGACGATACTAGGCATAAAGCCTCCGATGGACTACGGCGCCGCGTCTAGGCGCGATGGGTGGGAAACCAGGGGCGGCCAAAGAAAGATCATAAGGGCCGGGGTTGGAATACTGCCAGAGAACGCAACCAGCAGTCTGCCATGCCTCCGGGACGAGCACCGGTGGTGCGGTTTGCCAAGATGCAATCCAATACCACGGCTCGGGCGCGCCGAGACATGCTTGGCGTACAGCCATCCAGGATGAAAGCTGGCAGTAGACGATCGGTCGCCAGGTGGGCCGAGGCGATTGATCGGCCACCCAACGAGGAACTTGAGAAGGGGCAGCGTCGCCAGATTCCACGTCGAGCACATCGGCGCGCGTGTCGGGACCGGTCGCGATGGACAGCAGACAGGTCAATGGCGGGACGCGCGCTGCAAGCGCATACCAGGATTGGTAGATTCCGTCCACGTACCCTGCGGCATATTGGGCACCAGGGGGCACGCTCGACGCCGCCACCGAGTCATAAAAAGTGGGCATCAGGTAGCGAAGTACGGGATTTTGACGGTAGTACCGCCAACAACGGTCTCGAGGTAGCCGACAACCTGGGAGGGGACTGCGCCATTGGTCCCGGCGGTTGCCGTGGTGGCCGTGGGACCGGTCGTGTTCATCTTGCCAGTGGTGTCTACGAACCACTGGCCCGTTCCCGATTCGGGACCGTTGGGGCGAAGCACGATCAAGCCACCGCTAGAGGGTGCGAAGAGAAACATATTGTTTGAAGTATCTGCTTTGATACCAACGCCGGTGGGGTCGTTGGGCCCTGGGATAAGCGCCAACCCGCCCAATGCGCTGACACCCTCAGTTGCCAGATGGATGTCATTGACGTTGAACCAACCCCCGAACTGGATCGCGCCGTTGTTGGTGTTGGCCGGTGAGCCGCTAGAGAAGTCAATCACGCCATTGCCACTGAGTGAGCTACCCGAATCGACCAGGAGACCGGTTGCGCCGGCAGCATCCATCTCGGCCACGATCTCCATCAGGCAATGCGGCGTCTGGCTATTGCCCGAGAGGTGAAGGAATGTGCAACCCGTGCCACCAAAGTTGCCCAAGATGGCGATGACTGAACCACCCAAGCCCGCGCCAGCCTTGAGCAGCACACCGGTCTGCGATGCACCGGTGTTAACCCTTAGATCGAGAATGCGATGGTACTGGAATGATACGGAGCCACCATTTACGTCGAACATGACGCCAGTCGTATTATTGCTCACCCATACTCGGGTCCATAGAACGCGCTCAGTCCAGTTGGTGACGTTGTTCATGTGAATACCGATAGCGCCGGTGGTGGTGAAATTCTCCACCACGAGATCATCAAGCCATCCACCGATGCAGTCGCCGTATTCAAGGCCGGTTGCACCGGTGCCGGCATTGGTGCCATTGATGGTGAAACCACCTATGCGAGCAGTTTGGACCATCGATACGAAAGCCGCTTCCGTGACATGCAGGACGACACCGGTGACTAAGGAAGTCGGGTTGATAGAGCAGAGAGCCGAACCCGGACCCTCGAATGACATCTTGGACGGGTCGATGGTGGACAGGCTTGCATCAACCGCATAGTTGCCGCCGGTGAGCATGCAGCGGGTGAGAGCTGAGGTTGCGTCGGCGATGCCAGTGTTGATCGCAGCAGTATCGGTTGCAGCGACACCGGTTGCAGCGGGGACGACAATGACATTGGGCGTGATTGGGATCTGACCGAACGCGGCTGCATCGCTGGCCGCCGTGCCGTTGGCGATATCGGTGATCTTCTGGCCGTCCATGCTCACCGCGGCGGTGGGCGGGTGAAGCGTGGCGATCTGCGACAGGGTGCCGG
>JBOIBD010000219.1:0-3564 GCA_050739415.1 Gammaproteobacteria bacterium
TTCATAACAGCCGAGCGTGGCGAGCTGCCTGGCGACACGTGCCACAGCTTCTGGTGCGATGGGACCTTCGTAGGGACAGCCGATGACTGTGGAGATATAGCCGCGCACGCGGATGCCGTGTTTTTGCGCGAGCTCCATCACCGGCTTGAAACGCTCGATGGATTCGGCAATAGAACAGTTGATATTCTTCTGGTTGAAGGTTTCGGATGCGGCAGTGAAAATTGAAATCTCTTTTACGCCTGCGGCCAATGCGCGCTGCATGCCTTGTTCGTTGGGCACCAGGACTGGATAGGCGATACCGGGTTTCCTGTTGATACCCGCATAGACCTCTTCTGCATCTGCCAGTTGCGGTATCCAGGTCGGCCCGACGAAACTGGTTACCTCAATGGTCTTAAGACCAGACTGTGACAGGCGATTGATGTATTCGATCTTTACCGACGCAGGAACGATGGTTTTTTCGTTCTGCAGGCCGTCACGCGGACCGACTTCGACGATTTTTACGAACTTGGATAATTGCATCTATTTCCACCACAAAATTACCTGGATGCCTGACAATATGCATCGTCATATACATTTTACAGAGAAACTGGAAGAACTGGAAAAATCATCTATTCCAGCGGCGTGATATTCACCAGTGTCACCTCTGAATCCACCATGTCGCCTTCCTTGCAGAATATCTTTTCTATGCGGCCGGTGACGTCTGCCTTGACGGTGTATTCCATCTTCATGCCTTCCAGCACCAGCAATGCCTGGCCCGGGCACACTTTATCACCCGCTTTGACGTGTACCACGACCACACGTCCCGGCATTGGACTCGCAGGATGGGTGACGGTATCCACCCGATGGATGGAGCGGGGTGCATGTGGATCCGCCAGCGTCATTAAAAAGACGTTGCCTTCCAGGGCTATCTGGAATTGTTGGTCGTGGCTCAGGACCGAAGCACTGTAGACTTTTCCATCAACGTTTAGCAGCCAGTGCTCCGCAGCGGTGGTGTCAACGGCAACTGGGTGTGACTCACCGTTCCATTCAAGTGTGAATGTATCGGCATTGCCGCGCAGGCCGATAGTCTGTTCCTTACCTGAAGCTTCCCGCACCACGAGTTGCAAACCCTGCGTTCCACCCAGACGCCAAGCATCTGTCTGCCACGGTGTACCATCGTGGTGCGAAAGCCGCGTCAATTCCTGCACCCCGGCAGCAGCCAGTGCGGGTGCGGATAACTTGGGCTCGGTAAGCAGTGTACCAAGCTGACGTTCGATGAATCCGGTGTCATAGGTACCGGCGGCGAAGTCTGGATGCTTTGCGATTCCGCGCAGCAGCGGCAGATTGGTGGTGAGTCCGAAGATTGCCGTTTGTGCTAATGCCTGTTGCAGGCGTTTGATGGCTGTACCGCGGTCTTTATCCCAAACACTCAATTTCGCAATCATGGGATCGTAATAGATGTTGATCTCGTCGTCTCCCCGCACGCCGGTATCCACGCGCACTCCCTCGCCCTGCGGCAGGGGGAATGCCTCGATGTGGCCGGTCATTGGCAGAAAGCCTTTCTCAACATTTTCTGCGTATAGCCGTACTTCGATGGCGTGGCCGCGTTGTTTGATTTGATTCTGAGTCAGAGGCAGCTTCTCGCCAGCCGCCACACGCAACTGCCACTCCACCAGGTCCAACCCAGTAATTTCTTCGGTGATGGGATGCTCTACCTGCAGGCGTGTGTTCATCTCCATGAAATGGAAAGATCTATCCGCACCCACGATAAACTCGATGGTGCCGGCGTTGACGTAATTCACAGCTTTCGCGGCCGCCACAGCCGCTTCGCCCATCTCAAGGCGAGTGGTTTCATCCAGAAACGGAGAAGGAGTTTCCTCGACGACTTTCTGGAAACGCCGCTGCAGGGAGCATTCGCGCTCGAACAAGTGCACGACCTTGCCGTGGCTGTCGCCGAATATCTGGAATTCGATATGCCGCGGCTGCTGGATGTATTTTTCCAGCAGCATGCTATCGTCGCCAAAGGCATTTTTAGCTTCACGCTTCGCGGTTTCCAATGCCTCCTTGAATTCATCAGCTGAGCGCACGATATGCATGCCCTTGCCGCCACCACCGGCAGAAGGCTTGATCAGCAATGGAAAGCCAGTACGTTGCGCTTCTGACATCAACTTTTTGAAGCTTTGATCCTTACCGTGATAGCCGGGGGTTACCGGCACACCGGCTTTTTCCATCAGCGTAACCGCTGCGCTTTTCGAAGCCATCGCATCCATGCTCTCCGGAGAGGGGCCGATGAACACGACGCCGGCTTTTATGCAGCGGCGCGCGAATTCAGCATTCTCGGAAAGGAAGCCGTAGCCGGGATGGATTGCCTCAGCGCCCGTCTGTTTCGCAGCGGCAAGGATGCGGTCCATGTTGAGATAGGAATCTGCCGCTTTTGCGGCACCAATGTGAACCGCTTTGTCCGCCATCTCAACGTGCATCGCATGGCGGTCTGCATCCGAGTACACCGCTACAGTGGCGATGCCCAGACGTTTGCAGGTCCGCATGACACGGCAGGCAATTTCGCCGCGGTTGGCGATGAGCATTTTATTGAAAATCATTGTCTACTACTGAGCTTAATTTGGTTTTATTCTTCATTCCATTTTGCAGGACGCTTTTCCAGGAAAGCATTGAGTCCTTCCTGACCTTCTTCGGAGACACGTAGCTGGGCGATGATGTTCGCGGTCTTGTTGTGCAGGTTGCGGCGCGCCGAGGTGGACAGTGCCACCTGTCCGGCGATCAGTTCCTTGGCGGCGGTTAGTGCCTTGGGGCCGCCCTTGAGTAACAGCCCGATTTCCTTTTCTACTGCCTCATCCAGCTGTTCCGTGGTTACCACTTCATGCACCAGCCCGATTTCCAGCGCTTTCTGCGCATTGATTGCATCTGCAGTGAGAAAATAGCGCCGTGCCTGATGTGTGCCGATTGCAGCAATCACATAGGGCGAGATCACCGATGGCACCAGTCCCAGTCGCACCTCGGAGAGAGCAAACTTCGCATTCGTGGAGGCGATGGCGATATCGCAACAGGCCACAAGTCCCACGCCGCCACCAAAAGTGGCGCCGTTCACGCGCGCTATCGTGGGTTTGCGCAGGTTGTCCAGGGTGCTCATGAGCTCAGCCAGTTTGAGCGCATCTTCGATGTTGTGAGCCTCGTCGTATTGTGCTGAAGCGCGCATCCAGTTCAAATCCGCGCCGGCGGAGAACGACTTGCCGGCACCAGTAAGCATCACAATTCGCACTTGCTTGTCATTGTTGAGCTGGATCAGCTTCTGCGTCAGCTCGGCAATGAGCGTATCGTCAAAAGCGTTGTGCTTCTCGGGGCGGTTGAGTGTGAGCGTGGCTACGCCGCGGGAATCAACTTGCAATAACAGGCTGTCAGTCATGTTTAGGGGGTTTTGGGGAAAAGTTTCTTCAGTGTGGCTGCGACGGCTTTTACGTCTTTGCCGGAGAGCGAGCCGGCCTTGCGCAAAATGAGACGATCATCGAGCGTGAAAAGTTTCATGCGTACCACCGAAGGCGCCCATAGGCCGGCGGCACCGCCATACGC
>JBOIBD010000220.1:0-3549 GCA_050739415.1 Gammaproteobacteria bacterium
CAAGAGCAGCGCCGCAGCGCCGCCCAGCAGGATGGATTTACGCATGATGATCTCCTCGCGCAGCTCGCCCGCTTGCGCGAAAGCAACGGTTGAACACCAGCGAGAGGAGAAAAAAGCGATGGGCGCCACGGCCCGCTCGCATCGCCCGCCGCAACGCTGGAACGCGCCTTCAGGCCGGTCTCCGGGCTCGCGAGTGGGGAAATCCCCTGTCTGTCGCCTTCCCGCGCTTGACGCGCAGTGGCTTCGTGACAGACTTTCCTCGCCTACCGTTGCGGGGGCAGCGCCGGCATTGTCATGAGACGCACCGGCTTCCCGAGTGTCATCCGCGAGGATGACGCCTCAAGGCCGCGTCAATGTAAAGACGTGATAGCCCCAAGTCAAGGATGTAGATGTCTTATGATGAATAAGTATTCGTTGTGGAGCGATCAATGAGAATCTCTATCTATCAGATTGATGCATTTACCGACCGCTTATTTCACGGCAATCCTGCGGCGGTGTGTCCGCTGGAAAGTTGGTTACCGGATGAAATGATGCAGCAGATTGCGGCGGAAAATAATCTTGCAGAAACAGCATTCTTCGTGCCGACTGGTAATGGATACCGGTTGCGCTGGTTCACGCCGAAAGTGGAAGTTGATCTCTGTGGCCACGCCACTCTGGCCTCGGCGTACGTGATCGCGCGCATTCTAAAGCCTGGAACACGGAATATCCGCTTTGATTCCAGAAGCGGCCCGTTGCTTGTGGAAATCGCAGGAGAGCGCATTCAACTGGATTTTCCCGCCGATCCGCCGCGACCCATAGTACCGCCGGCCGGATTGGAACCGGCTTTGGGCTTAAAGCCACAGGAGGTGCTGACATCGCGCATCAAATATCTGCTGGTGCTGGCGACCGCGAACGAAGTTCGTCAAGTCACGCCGAACATGGAAGCATTGATGAAACTCGACCAGTCAGGCGTAATCATAACCGCACCCGGTGCGAATTGTGATTTCGTATCCCGCTTTTTCGCGCCTCGAATGGATGTTCCGGAAGATCCTGTGACCGGCTCAGCTCATTGTGTGCTTACGCCGTACTGGACCGAGAAGTTGGGCAAGAAAAAACTGCATGCCCGTCAGTTGTCAGCACGGGGCGGTGAACTATTTTGTGAAGCACACGGCGAACGAGTATGGATTACGGGACAGGCGGTGAAGTACCTGGAAGGCGTGATTGAGATTTAAAGATATAACCTCTTCACTCAAATCTCTCCCCCAACAAAGTTGGGGGAGAGAGGACAAAGAGGCAAGGATCTACCTTGTTGATCCTTCACCACCAGTTAGAGGGTTTGGAAGGCAACACCACTTTTTATATTGGCGAGGGCTTGTTGTGCCACGGCTGCCGCCTTTTTCTCGCCGGCTGTGAAATCCTTGGGGTTATTCACCTGCACCATCATGGTGTAGCCATTCTCGATGAAATGCAGTTGCACAGAGGTCGCAGTCGGGCTTTGAGTGTTGTCCACGTAGAACGCCCCTTCGCCGAAGCCATTCGCCGGATGAATCACCGCGGGAACAATATTGTTTTTGAGCACGCCTTTCTGGATGGCTGCATCTTTCGCCAGGTCACTAGCCGGGTCTTTGGATTTAGATTCCGTTATCTGTAGCAGCCCAAGCGTGTCATTGTTCGCGTCGTTATATTCGCAGATATGGATGGGTGAACCTTCGCCGGAGAGTTTGAACGCCGTGAGTTCACCACCTAGAATTTTGCCGGCGTCAATGTTAGTGACGGCTAGGCAGGCCATGAGCACCTTCTTGGCATTGGGATTTGGCCCGCCGCTACAAGCAACAAGACTGCCGAGGAGCAGTGCCCAGGCCGCTATTAAAGTAGGTTTTGTAAAAAGGTTCAGCTTGATCATTTTCCTGCCTCGTTGATCGGTGAATTAAATGATGCTACTGGGACGGCCTTGCTATGAAGCATATAGTACAGGCTAAGCATACCGCATTGGACGCTCGTTGAAAAAAATCTGTTAACCGAATGTCACGAACCTACAAACATTTTAGACCAGAGGAACCGATTAAAAACTGATTGAAATATGATCGAAATATGAAGAAAACCAGAAATCGCATCTCCCATGCTCGAATTGAAAAAGATCAAGGAAGGTGGCTCTCGATATTTTATCAAACGCTTGCGGTTCACTGCATCAGCCAGGAACGTAAATGGTGCCACCCGGCCAGCGTACCGGGGTCAACGGTGTGTGATACAGACGGCTCAGGTTTTCGGCGGTAAGGATTTCAGTGGTGTTGCCATAGAGGATTTCGTCATTCCCGAATAGCATCAGTATCTGATTACAAAAACGCGCCGCCATATTTACGTCATGCAAGGCCATGATCAGGGCACGTGATTGATCGCACACTAATGTGGCGAAGTGGTCAAGCAATGCCAATTGATGATGCAAGTCCAGTTGATTGGCTGGCTCGTCCAGCAGAAATACCCGCGGATCCTGGGTCAGGATAGTGGCAATGGCGAGGCGGCGGCGTTCGCCGCCTGACAACTGTGTCTGGGGACGTTGTTCCAGGCCATCAAGGCCCACGAGTCTGAGGGCGCGGCGCGCGATATTCACATCCACATGGGATTCCCAGCGCCAGAAATCAATGTGTGGATGCCGGCCGATGAGCGCGGTCTCCAACACCGATGCCGGAAGACTGTCTTCCTGTTGTTGTATGAGCAGGCCCAGGCGTTGCGCGATGCGCCGGCGCGGTAGCATACGCAATGACTGGCCATCCAGAAGGATTTCGCCATTATCGGGTTCACGCAGCCCGGCGAGAGTATTGAGCAATGTGGTCTTACCTACGCCGTTGCCACCCAGCAAACCAAGACGGGTGCCTGGCTGCAGCGTTAGATCGAAATCGTGGCATACATATTTGTCGGCGATTCTCACCGTGAGTCCCCGCGCTTGCAGCAATGCAGCTTCGCTCACAGCGGCCCCCGTGCACGATTGAGCAGATACAGGAATACCGGCACGCCGATGGCTGCAGTCACCACACCCACGGGTAATTGCTGCGGTGCGATGATACTTCGGGCCAGCGTATCGGCCAGCATCAGCAGGCTTCCACCGAGCAGCACCGCACCTGGCAACAGGCTGCGGTGATCACTACCGGAAATCAGCCGCAACATGTGCGGGATCACCAGGCCCACGAAACCGATGGCGCCTGCTTCCGTGACCGCCACGGCAGTGAACAGCGACGCAGTGATATAGATTGCTATGGTGAACGGCCGCACTGCAATGCCGAGCGCTTCTGCGAGTGTTTCGCCGCGGGACAATACATTCAGGTGCCGAGCAAAGGGCATGCAGATGGCGAGACCGACTGTTACCACAATGAGTGGCAGCCAGCCGTTGCTGCGATAGGACAAATCGCCCATGAGCCAGAACAACATGCTGCGCAGGCTGGCATCGCTGGAGAGCACCAGCAGCAGACTGATGGCAGCACCCCAACCGAAGGCGACCACGATGCCGGTGAGCAGCAGGCGCGTGGGTGTCCAGCCGCCGCGTCCGTGGGCCAGCACGAACACAATGAGCATGGA
>JBOIBD010000221.1:0-3546 GCA_050739415.1 Gammaproteobacteria bacterium
ACGTAAGGCGTTGAAAGTCATGCTCGCGGAGTGGGAACGCAAGTTTCCGGGTCGCAACAATTCCATATTCGCCGCCTTGCAGAACGTGACGCTTTCACATCTGGCCGATCCGAAACAGTTTGATTTTGCCGCACTGGGCGCGCGGCAGGTACCACAGCATGAATGGCTGGGGGCGGACAGCACGGATGAAACCGAGGAAGACGTGCTGGTAGCAACAATTTCGGTGGACGAGTTGCTCAAGACTACGCCGCGCGGACGGGTGGCGAGCGGCGATGTCTGATACCAATATAGCCGCACTTGCTGTCATTCAGGACAGCGGTACTTCCTCCGTATCATGCGTGGCGGTGGATGCTGGTTATTATTCTGCCGAGCAAATTGCGGTATTCGCACAAGCCAATTTGCAAATGACTTTCATCAAGACGCCCGCGGACCTGAAGGACCAACGCTACGCGGTGCTGTGCCTCACGCCCACGTTACTGACTGCGGATATGACTCGTGCGCGCTGGCAAGTTGCTGCACTTGGTATGGTAGTGGTTGTGGATGAATCCCTGGCGCAGACAGATGAGATACGCATCTCGAACCATTGGCCTACCGCAGCGATTGCCAATACGTTGTTGTTGGCTACTTCCCTGACGCGGCAACAGCAGCTCGACGAAATGTTCGAAGGTTTTGTGCTGGCTTCCGTGGAAGCTGTTGAACAGCGTGATCCCGTCACCAGTGGGCATTCCTCCCGGGTCGCAGGCATGACAACCGGATTGGCCGAAGCCCTGCCACGTTCCGGTATGACACGCTTCCACGCTACATGCTTTACCCATGCACAATTGCGCGAGCTGAGGTATGCGGCGCTGCTGCACGACTTCGGCGACATCAAAGTGCGCGAGACCGTTCTGGTCAAGGCCCATAAGCTCACACCCGGACATTTTCTGGCGATACGCGAACGCATAAACCTGGAAACCGAGCGTCTCAAGCGCCGCGCACTGGCACAGCAACTGGTAATGCTGCGTAGCGGTATGGACTCGCATGAGGAACTCTTGGCTATTGAACAAGAATTGGATAGCAAGCTCGCTACGTTGAATGCCTATTGGGCGGCAATCCAGGAGGCCAACGAACCCGAGTTTCAGAAACGCAAACCCGGCAAAGTGCTGAAGGACGCTTTAGATTACAGTCTTTCGGAGGAGGGTACGCCGTTGCTCACGGCGGAAGAGCAGCGCGTATTATCCATCCCACGCGGCAGCCTCACGCCGGAAGAACGCCGCGAAATCGAATCACACGTGGTGCATACCTATAATTTCCTGCGACGCATTCCCTGGCCTGCGGATCTCGCTGACATTCCGGAAATCGCCGGCGCCCATCACGAAAAACTGGATGGCAGCGGATATCCGCATGGCCGTAGCGCAGTAGAGATTCCGCTTGGCTCCCGGCTCATGACAGTAGCAGATATCTACGATGCCTTGACAGCATCCGACCGCCCCTACAAGAAATCCATGCCTTCGGAACGCGCGTTCGCAGTACTGCAAGACGAAGCCAAACACGGCAAGCTGGATGCGGACTTGGTGAAGATATTCATTGAAGCAGAAGTATTCAAACTGGTTTCCACACTCAGTTAAAAGAACCCCCACACCGGCGTGAGATTTTCTGGCAGCGAGTCTTTGATGCCCGGTTGATTCCACGGTGTGGATGGATTGTGGAAATCCGAGCCCACAGATGCCGCGAAGTCGAAGCGCGTCGCGTAATGCGCCGCTGTGGCGCATTCGTCTCGATTGCCGTGGCCACAGATAACCTCGATGCCATCACCCCCGGCCTGTTTGAAAGCCGCGAGTGCTTTCATGAGCCAACTGCGCGTCATGTCGTAACGCAGCGGGTGCGCCAGCACCGCCCTTCCACCAGCGGCGTGGATCCAGCCAATGCTGTCTTCCAGACTCGCCCAGAACATCGGCACATAACCGGGTTTGCCACGCCCCAGAAAACGGCGGAAAGCGTCCTGCTGTGTCTTCGCAAGACCTTGCTGAACCAGCCAATGGGCAAAATGTGTGCGCGTGACATTGTCATTGCCGGAGAGTTGTCGCGCGCCTGCATACGCACCCCGTATACCACGGGTATCTAGGCGCCTGTCAATTTCCCTGGAACGGGTTGAGCGTGCTGCCTGTAAACGGGCCAATCCGGCGGTCAGCTCCGCGTTGGTGGGGTCAATATTCAGGCCCACTACATGCAGAGTTTTGCGTTCCCAGGTGGTGGACAGCTCAACACCGTTTATGAACCGGATGCCGGCAGCCTGCGCGGCGGTCCGTGCTTCCGCCAATCCATCCACACAATCGTGATCCGTGAGCGCCAACAGTTGCACACCACGTTCAGCGGCCAGTTGCACCAGTTGCGCAGGCGTGAGTGCGCCATCGGAAGCATTGGAATGAAGATGCAGGTCAATCACGCGTCGAGGTCGGGAATGAGCAGGCTTTCGAGCTTGGCGATGTAATCCTTGAGCTGCAGCTTGCGTTTCTTGAGGCGCTTCAATTGCAATTCATTGGTATGGATGTCATCCGCCAGGTGGCTGATGGCGATATCCAGGTCCCGGTGCTCGAGGCGCAGCCCTTCAAGCTTGACGCGGATTTCCTGAAATGTGCTATTTGCCATGGATTCGTAATCCGGCCGGACGAATCCGGTATCGCAGATGTTTGCCAACATACGAGACTAGCCTGATTCGCGCAAGCTGCCGCTGCTGGCTGTGGCGAGCCGGACTAATCCAAGCACTGTATAAGGTCTGGCTCGGTTAGAATATGGATTGAATCCAGCCTGATTATCATCCACACGTACGGTCAATGATGGAAATTTTCAAGGTATTCCATATTGAAGCAGCGCACCGACTGCCGAACCTGCCGGTCAGTCACAAGTGCAGCCGCCTGCACGGGCATTCGTTCCGCGTGGAAATTCATATCAGCGGCGAGTCTCAGCCGGATACAGGCTGGATCATGGATTTCGCCGATCTGAAAGCCGCATTTACACCCGTATTTGAGTTGCTGGATCATCGCTATCTCAATGAAATCCCGGGACTTGAGAATCCTACCAGCGAAAATCTGGCGCGCTGGATCTGGCAGAAGCTGAAATTATATCTACCGCAGCTGTCCAAGGTGGTGATTGCAGAGACTTGTACGTCGGGCTGTGTATATAGAGGAGACTAAAAGGAGAGTGTTATGCGTCCGATTCGATTGTTAACTGGCACCGTATTGCTGTTTGTCCTGTTCTGCGCGCCGTCGCTTATGGCCATGACGGATCAGCAATATCTTCTCGCTATGGCCGCCATGCACGCACACGATGCTCCGGTGGCGAATCCTGTTTCCGAAGCCAGACCTGCCACGCCGGTACAACATGGAGAGGTGGTGTATGCCACCGTGAACGGAAAGCCGGTGCGCGGTTACCTGGCCGAGCCGCTACATGCGAAAGGAAACTTGCCCGGCATCATCGTGATCCATGAATGGTGGGGCTTGAATGACAACATCCGCAGCATGGCAAATCAACTCGCGGGCGAGGGCTATGCAGCGCTGGCAGTGGACT
>JBOIBD010000222.1:0-3517 GCA_050739415.1 Gammaproteobacteria bacterium
GTGTATGTCTATACATATAACGGCAGTGCCTGGAGCAAAGGCACTGCACTTCTACCAACGAGTCTTCCGAGTCATTCCCAATACGGTTACTCCATAGCCTTGTCCTCGAACGGTTCGACCGGACTCGTGGCACTGATCGGTGCGGTCCAGGGCGGTGCGGTGTATGTGTCGAGCTACAACGGCAGCAGCTGGAGCAACCCAACGGCGCTATCCACCAGTGGCATTACTCAGACAGCGGGGACATTTGGATTCTCAGTTGCACTGTCCGCGAACGGACAAACAGCCGTGGTGGGATCGGGAGTCTTCAATGGCGGAACTGGTGCGGCCTATGTGTACACCGAAACCGGCAGTACCTGGAGCACACCAACCACACTGTCGCGACCGACTGGTGCGTCGGCATTCGGCTGGTCGGTTGGCATCACGCCCAGCGGCACCGAGGTCTTTGTTGGCGCCCCGTTTGGAACCCCGAATTCCGGCGCGATCTACGCCTATACCTATAGTGGCAGCAGTTGGAGTGCAGGAACGGCACTTCCGACCAGCAGTGTTCAGCCACAAGCGGCTCTTGGATACGCGCTCGCCGTTGGTGCTGACGGTCAGGAAGTAATCGGGGGTGCTGTCGCTGCCAATGGTGGCACGGGCGGAGCGTATGTGTATGAATCCCCGACAGCGGTGACACTATCGGTATCAGCCACACCAACTTCCGTAGTCCCAGGCAATAACCTTACCTTCAATCTGACGTTCACGAACGCTGACACTGCAAGCGGCGGATTGCCTGCGGTGAACCTCACAGATGTCGTTCTCACCGACACACTACCCACCGGTACTACATATGTATCCAGCAACGCGGCCAATGGCAGTTGCAGTCATTCTGGATCTACAGTCACCTGCGCACTCGCGAGTCTTCCTGCGGGAAACAACAGCCAGAATCCCTGGCAACCATCCATCACCGTGAAAACTCCGTCCACCGCGTCAAGATTGACCAACACGGTAAGCGCGACCGCCGATGAACCGCTGACGGGTACGACCAACGTGAGCACCACAGTCATCAACGACGTGAAGCCCACGGTGACAAACGGTAACCTGTCTACTTCTCCAAACACAGCGGTATCCGGCACGCTCAGTGCAACACCGGGTTTCACAGGTCAGAAGCTCACGTTCACCATCGTAGAACAACCGTCCAACGGTACCCTGAGCGCATTCAACACAGCAACGGGCGCCTTTACCTACACTCCGAAAGCAGGTTTTACCGGCACAGATTTGTTTATCTTTACTGCTGGAGATGGCATCGTGACTTCAGCCCCGGCTGCGGAAAGCATCACCGTCAGCACTCCCACAGGTCCGCCTACCGCTAACAATGGCAGCGTGACCACCGCCGAGAACACTCCGGTGACGGGCGTTCTTCAATACCTTGGCAGCGGCTCCTTGACCTTCGCGATCGTGAGTCAGCCCACACACGGCAGCATCACTACCCCAAACAGTGGCGGCGTATTTACTTACACACCAAACACAGGATATAGCGGTATAGACACGTTCACTTTCACCGTCGCCAACAGCCTCGGTAAATCCAACACCGCGACTGAAACCGTTACGGTCAGTGCTACGCTGAATCAACCGGTAGCGGCTGACGTATCCTTGACGGCGTATGAGAACACGCCGCTCTCGGGGACCTTGCCTGCTGTGGATGCGGCCGGAAATCCGCTGAGCTTTGCAGTCACTCAGCCGGCACATGGCTCGGTCACAGTGACAGCCGGTGCCGGCGCGTTTACCTACACGCCAGCCAGTGGCTACACGGGCGACGATAGTTTTACTTTCACGGCTACCGACACTGTGACCAATCTAACCTCCAATGCTGCAACCATCTCCATCGAGGTGAAGGCCACACCGAGTAGTGGCAGTTCTGGCGGCGGCTCCGGGTCATCCGGAAAATCCGGGGGCGGTGCGCTGGGATTCTTGAGCCTGGGATTGCTGGGAATGGGCTGGGGCTGGCGTCGCCGGCGGTTATCTTGATTTCAGACTGGATACAAGCTCTCGCCAGCAAGGTGGAAAATAGGATAAATCAGGATTTTCCTGATTGCCTTGCGCGCCGTTGACGGATAGCTTCAAACAGCACCACACCGGTAGCTACCGACACATTAAGGCTCTCGACGCCGCCTGCCATGGGAATACGGGCAAGAAAATCACATTCACTTTTGCTCAGTCGCCGCAAGCCGGAGCCTTCCGCGCCGAGCAAGACTGCCAGCGGTCCTTTGAGATCGAGTGTGTAAAGCTCATCATCTGCTTCCGCTGCCAAACCAACGAGCCAGATGTTCTGTTCCTTGAGCCAACGCAAGGTGCGCGCCAGGTTCGTGACTTGGAAGAACGGCGTCATCTCCGCCGCACCCGCTGCGGCTTTGCGCACTACTGGAGTTAATTCCGCCGCACGGTCTCTGGGCGCGATAACCGCATGTATGCCGGCCGCATTGGCGCTGCGCAGACAGGCGCCAAGATTGTGGGGGTCTTGTACACCATCCAGTACCAGCAGAAAGGCTGGCGCATTGAGCGCCAATACCAGGGCTTTGAGATCATCGTCATCGCCTGCCTGAGCCGCACCCGCTTGCGCCACGACGCCCTGATGCCGGCCATTGCTGGTGAGTTGATCCAACTTTTCCCGTGACACGCGCTGCACGGACACACCTTGCTGTGCCGCTTGCGCCAGCAAAGATTCCAACCGTACATCACTGCGGCTATCCTGTACCCACAATTGCTGTACCGGCCGCCGTTTCTCAAACAGCGCCATGACAGCATGCAATCCATAAACGGTATTTTCGTTAGGCATATTCAACGTTTCTTGTGCCTGGATTTCTTGCTGTGATGGCCGACCGGGTGCTGAGCACGCGCTTCGCGCGTAGTCAGGACAGGCTCGAAATCAATCTTGTGTTCTTCCAGATTCACTTTGCTCACGCGCACGCGAATGGGATCCGTTAGCCTGAATATGCGTCCGGAACGTTCGCCCACCATGCGATGACCGACAGGATCGTGGGAATAATAATCGCTAGGCAACGAGGTCACGTGGATCAGACCTTCCACGTACAACTCCTTCAACTGTACGAACAGGCCAAAGGGCAATACACCGGTGATGAGGCCATCGAACTCCTCACCCACCTTGTCCTGCATATATTCAGCCTTGAGCCAATCCATGGCATCGCGGGTGGCCTCGTCGGCGCGCCGCTCGGCCATGGAGCAATGGCTGCCAAGATTTTCCATCTGGGTCTGTGAATACTGGAAGTTCCTGGCACTGCCGCCGCGCAGTACATGACGAATGCCACGATGCACCAGAAGATCGGGGTAACGACGGATGGGCGAAGTAAAATGCGCATAGTGACTCAGGGCCAAACCGAAATGGCCTACATTGGTGGGGCTATAGACAGCTTGTGACATGGAACGCAACAAAACTGTTTGTATAAGCGTCTTGTCGGGCCGCGGCTTCACCTTGTCCAGCAACTTGGCGTAATGCGCGGCCTCCGGCTTCATGCCGCCG
>JBOIBD010000223.1:0-3491 GCA_050739415.1 Gammaproteobacteria bacterium
GCATCTGGGCGGCCTGATCATCTGGATCCCGAGCTCGATGATGAGCGCATTGGCCGCGCTGATCGCGTTCTCCTGCTGGATTCGGCTGGACGCCAAGGGCCGGCTGTCGCGCAATCGTCGTCAGCGTGAACTGATGCGCGCACGCGCCGCCGCGGCGGAGACTCCGTCGGCGGCCGGTCTGGGAGCGTTGGCCGGCCGCACCGGAAAATCGACCTGAAGCGTCGCGCCACTGGCGAAGCTCATCGGCACGAACGCCTGGGCCGAAACCCGTGCCCGTTCGTCCCGCCACGCCTTCACGAACCGGTGCACGCTGTCGTGCGCGCCGTCATAGCCACGCCCCGCGCAGCGCCTCGAACGGACGCTACGTCGAGCGGCGTTCCCGCCGCGGCAGCTTCGCTTCCTGCCCCAGGATCTCGGTCAGAACCTCGACCCACTCGCCCAGCCTCGGCGCCGGCTGCACGCTTCGCTCGTACCTGAACGTGTCTTGTCGGAACGCACCACCTTGCGCACCGTCGCACGAGATACGCGCAGATCCTGAGAAATCTCTTTGACGTGCTCCGTTGCTCGAAAAACGCCCGCCGTATCTGCCCAATCAGGTCCACACCAATCATCCCGTCACTATTGGATGCGAAAACCGCCCCTCAGGGGTCGCTATTGCGCGCGATTTCAAAGTGGCCGGTGCCGCCGTGGCTGCACACACGACCATTGCCGGCAAAGCCACGCAGCAGAAAAGGAGGCGTTTCAATCCGTTCTGCTCCAGCAGCAAGCGCAAATCGTGCACGACCTGCGACTGCGGATCGCCGTTGGACGCGATCAGAGGGCGCGGCCCTTGCAATCGAAGATGTAGATGCCGGCACTGTGGTTGACGAGGTAATCGCCGGATTTGTCCGGTTTCTCACTCTGGTTGTAGGCGCGATGGCGCTTGGCCAGCGCGACGATCTGGCTCTGGCTGCCGGTCAGCCCGGTAATGCGCGGATCGAACGCCGTGACGTACTGGTGCAGCACAGCCTGGGCGTCGCGCGCGGCATCGACCGTGACGAACAGGACACGCACGCCGTCTGCGAGTTTGCCGAGTTTCTGCAAGTCGGTGTGCAGGTACACCAGCGTCAGCGGACACACGTCCGGGCAGCGGGTCTAGCCGAAGTACAACATCACGATCTTGCCGTGGTGATCGTCGGCGGTAACCGGCTTGCCCAGATCGTTGGTCAAGTTGAACGTGAGATCAGGCAGATGCCCACGCACGTCGCTGAGCTGCCACTTTAGATGCGAGGCCTGGCAGGCGGCGAAAAAACAGCGCGCAGACCAGCGGGGCGAGGTGCAGTGAATGGCGAAGGGGTGACATGATCTCGATCGATGCAATGAAAGTTTGTAATGATACTGCACGTAAGAATCACACGCCGTAAAAGCCCGCGTGGACATCTCGGGAATGTGCCCGAACAATCATCGCAAGTGAAAGCAGAGCCTGTCCCGGACTTGGTCCGGGGTTGTGCGCGACCGCACACAGGCAGCAGCGTGCGCGCGCCGGTAACGAGCATGTGCCGGGCAGCGTAGCGTGCGGGTGAGCTGCCAGGCGCC
The DNA here is from genome assembly GCA_050739415.1 of Gammaproteobacteria bacterium. Classification (GTDB taxonomy): domain Bacteria; phylum Pseudomonadota; class Gammaproteobacteria; order Natronospirales; family REEB76; genus REEB76. The sequence goes on from JBOIBD010000223.1 coordinate 1,576, forward strand.
GCAGGTCAGTCAGGGGCAGCTTGCGGACTGGCGAACCAGCCTAATGTCGAATCGGGTTCCGCGATCGAGTCTCGCCCTGTGAATCCCAAGCTAGCGAGGTACACCAAGTATCCGAGTAGGAATAAAGTCATCAGCACCGCCCCGGCCTCGGCCGTCCATGCGCCGTGATCGGCGAGGATATGGTTGGCGAACCCGGTGGTTGTGTAATCGGCATAACGTCGTGGCACGCTGAATACGCCGGCCAAGTAGAACATGGTCAAGAAACCGTATCCGGTAACGACCATGATGGCCAGTGCACTTTTGGCAAGTCGTTCCGCACGGCTGCCCACCAAATAGAAACCGACTCCGAGCAGCCACACGAATACACCCTCGAGATAATAGGTATGGAAATGAGCATTGACCCACAGGGTATTGTGCAGCACTAGATTGTTGCTGATCGTACTGTCGACAACTGCGGCAAATCCCCCAGTAACCCATCCCACCGTCCCCAGCGCAAACGTTGCGGGGACAAATTTCCAGCGCTTGACGCCGAGCCGGTAGACCTGCGCAATCAGTCCGAACACGGTCACGACAGTGGCGGGAATGGCGCTTGCATAGGAAAGAATTTGCCCTACGTACTCCGCCCACACCGGCTGCGCGAAGTCCATGTACAAGTGATGGGAAAAGACCCCGACAACCATGACCAGAGTGGCCAGCCATGAATACACGATCACCCGATTGCACTTCCACGGCCGACCGGTAAACCGCGGCATCATCTCATACATGATCCCAACGACGAAATACAGGGTTACGTTGGCAATGGTATGACCGAAGAAAAAGACCACGTTCTTTTCCATCAGCACATTGAAATGCACCGCCGGATTGATCCACTCGATGAGCAGCATGATGAGAAAAGCGGCGCCCGACAGCATGCCCAGAATGGCGGCAATCGCGATGACTGTGGTGATCAGAATGATCGGCGGCAGCTCCTCCGAGGGTTTTTCCCTGCCGAGGTATTGCAAGCCGAACAGGTTCCCGTATCCATACCGCCTGCCCATGGAATGCAGGAGCGACAGCATGATCCCCGTCCAGACCAGACCCAGCAGAAGCAAGGCCGAGGTGACCATGGCCATGGCCCACATTTGCCAAGTGGGTAAGCTGAATTCGATCGGATACAGCATGTACCAGCCGGGTGCGTAACGACCAACCAGCGTACCGATGACAATCCCAAGCATGCCCACCATTGTCGCCAGCAACATCAACCACATGAAGCCGGTGTTCGCGCGGATACCGGCGTGGCGCACCAGAACGAACCAGACGCCATAAAGGGAACCAGCGAACAACGCACCCACCTGCATCAGACCGTGCAGGGTCAAGATGCTGTAGAAGAAACTCGGATCGAGCGACAGCCATCGCCCCTGGTTCATGCGCATCACGACGCCGAAACTCGTCATGACAAGGAAGCTGGCAAACACGATCACAATCGCGGTTACGGCGAGCCACCGCGCGCCTCGGATCTGCGTTTCGGAAGCACCCGGTAGAGCCGATTCCGGCACGATACTGTTCATGGGGAGACCCCCCTCTGCGTGGCTTTCAGCCAGCGCTCCGGCCGGATTCGCTTGCGTCGTCTGTGCCTACGCCGCAGCACTGGCCGGAGTCTGGATTACCTCGATGTTCGCGTGCATGATCAAGTGGCCCACACCGCAATACTCGAGACACAGGATGTGATACGTCCCGGGCTTCGGAAAACGAAAGTAAAGCCGATTCACGTAGCCCGGCATGGCCTGTGTCTGCGCCAGCAGTACCCCCAAGTTGTCATATATGGCAAAGCCGTGGTTCACGTCCGCGGCGGTGACTCGGAATTCCACGGGTTCACCATACGGCAGCGTCAGCTGGTTGTAGGTTTTCGCCCCAGGATGCGGGCTCGTGATCATCTC
>JBOIBD010000224.1:0-3491 GCA_050739415.1 Gammaproteobacteria bacterium
CATCCACCTTGCCGGGTTTGCCCACTTCACGCACGCCGTAACCACGCGCCAGCACGACCTTGCCATCCTTGACCACCGCCACAGCGAGTCCGGGCACTTTCCAGTCCTGCATGATCTTTTGCACATAGGTATCAAGATCACTGAGCGGTTGCGTGGCAGGTGCTTGTGTTGCAAACGCAGCGGTACTCGATGCACAGAGTGAAAGGGCAAATAGAATCAGGCTCAGCTTGCGCATGCGGACTCCGAATAATCGGAAAGATGATTACTTGAAGCTCAGCAGTTCAATGTCAAACACAAGCATGCCTTTCGGCGCACCGGGACGGTTGCGATTGTCGTATGCGAGGTTGCCGGGAATCCATACGCGGATACGTTCACCCGTCACCATGAGCGGCACCACGTCTTGCCAGCCTTGGATGAGTTTATTCAACGGGAAAGTTGCCGGTGAGGTGCTGCCATCGGTATTGACGGTGCTGTCGAATTTTCTGCCGTCTGTGATCCAGCCGGTGTAGTTCACTGTCACCACGGAATTCAAAGTCGGGTGTGTGCCCCCAGTGCCGGAAGCCAAGACCTGGTACGCGAGACCCTGCGACAACATGATCGCGTTCGCGGGTGGGGCTGCCACATCCGGTGGCGCTTTGTAGGGATTGGTGACACAACCAGCCAGCGAAACAATTAGGCTGAGCGCGAACAACAGCAACAAGCGGCGGGGTGCAAGCACGGATGAGCTCCAGAAGTTTTCAAGTTACTACTTTAGCGCAACTGCGCGTACGCGTCATCCGGAACCTTTGACGCCGAGAACAGTCGTATAATGGCTCTCTGCATGAACAAAGTACATTCAAGAACTGCATGACTGGCGCTACATGATGTCCAAAACCAGACAAACTTATACCCATCATCAACGCTGGACGCTGGATGATATTCCTTGGCAGGCCATCCACCAGGATTCGGTGGCGCACGAAGAAGAGCTGTTTTATCTGGTGACCACCGCCTCGTTTATCGAGATCACCACCGATTTATACACCCAAAACCTGATCAGCTATTTTTCCGATGACGAGGAAGTGACCACTTGGCTGGCCGCGCATTGGGAACATGAGGAGCTGCAGCACGGGCAGTCACTCAAACGTTATGTGCAGACCGCGTGGCCGGGATTTGGCTGGGAAAAAGCTTATCAGTCGTTCTTCGAGGAATATTCGGAATGCTGCAAGCTGGATTTACTGGAACCCACGCGCAGCATGGAGATGGCGGCGCGTTGTGTGGTCGAGATGGGTACTGCCAGTTATTACACCACCCTGAGCCGTTTGAGTCCCGATCCGGTTCTGAGCGAGCTTACCCACCTCATTCGCGAAGACGAAGTGCGCCATTACAAGTACTTTTATCACTACTTCTTGCGATATCGTGAACGTGAGGGCGCGGGCCGCGCTCGCGTACTGCGCGCACTCTGGCATCGTCTAAAGATGATAGACGGTGAAGACGGCCTGATCGCCATGAAGCATGTGTTTATGGCCAGTCATCCCGGCGAAACCTTTGACCGGCGGGTGTACCGTGAGCTACAGAAACGCTGCCGGCATGCGGCCGGGCAGCATTTCCCCCATGAGATGAGTATCAAGATGCTGATCAAGCCGCTGGATCTGGGCCCACGGATGCAACAGATCGCGCTGCCCATCCTGACCAGCGTGGCACGTCGCGTGGTGGCGTGAAATTATCTATTCACACAAGGTAATCGGATATCGGTTTTTTATATCCAGACACAAGTTCTTATTTCTTTTTTCTCTTCGCAGTTCCTGCGTTCGTATCCGGTTTCGCTTTCGCGACTTGGTGCGGACGCGAATTACCGTAACTACCCCGCCAGATCTTGCCGCGCGCAGTCTTTTTGTCACCCTTACCCATGCTTGCTTTCCTTCGAGTTTTGGCTAACGACGCTGAATTATAGCGGATTACACGTAAGTTTTACGACCTCGGATTGATGAGCATCATGAGAAAATCAAGCGTATCGTCTGGAGTGATCTCACGCGACGTGTTGTGAGTGAAGATCCGTGCCGTATAAGATCCCAGCAATTCAATGGTGTTGCCCTCAATTCGCAGGGCACTGCCTTCGCGCAAGCCCACCACTGAAACCGCAGGATTGGCAAGAGTGAATTCATGCAGGCGTTCGGCACGTGTTTCGCCTTGATGTCCAGGCAGGTGGGCATCGGTGTAATGCGGGTTGATCTGAAACGGGATCAGATCGAGCGCTTCGCAGCGTTCCGGCCATACCACCGGCATGTCATTGGTGGTTCGGATGGTGGGGCAGGCAACATTGGTGCCAGCGCTCCAGCCGATATAGGGCACGCCGGACAGCACGCGCTCACGGATGATGCCCAGCAATTTGCCGGCATACAATTTTTGCAACAACTGGAAAGTGTTGCCACCCCCAACTACCAGTGCTTCTGCTTTGCTCACGGCGCGCGCGGGATCGCTGCAGCTGTGCAGACCCGCCACGTCGTAACCGATACTGGAAAAGTTTTTACGCGTCCGTTCGAGATAATCTTCATAATTCCTGGATACACTCGCGAAAGGCACAAACAGCAATGTACGTGCCCGTGTATTCAGGAAATTACGCAGAAATTCGTGCGCATGTTCCAGGTATCCGGTTCCGCCGGTACGGGAGCTGCTGAGCAGCAGCAGGCGGTGTTTCGAGTGGATCATGGGGTTTTCCGTATTGTGTGCTTGATTTCCTGGCGCCCCAACCGCGGCAAAAAGTGCCTATTTTTGGCAATACTGACACGTTTTGTCAGCTCGCTAGGTCGCTCACACGCGAAAAGAAACGGAACTTGCTGGACATGCTTCCTGCCGTCCTACAAGTCCCGCCCCATATCTTGTGGAACAGCGCAGAGCTGCGCCACATTCCAAGTACGGGTGGCGGGTCATCTCCCGGCCCTTCTGAAAGCAGGGCGCCGCCGGCCGCGGAGGTTCGGCCGGCGCGCTCCTGTCCCGCGTCTCCCCACTTTGATACAAGCAAATCGGATGCCAAAGCAGACGACACTGACTTTTGCACCGTGCACCGCTATGCGATGATGAGCCGGTTTTCGCGGATCCCCACATGAATGCTTCGCCATTACTGAACAGCGCGCCTGCTGATCTGCCCGTCGGCATCTTCGACTCCGGCATGGGCGGTTTAACGGTGTTGCGGGCTGTGCGCGGATGTTTGCCGCGCGAGAATTTTCTATATCTTGGGGACACCGCGCGGTTGCCGTACGGCACCAAGAGCGCCGAATCCGTCACCCGTTACGCCGTGCAAGCGGCCGGTCATCTGGTGGAACGTGGGATAAAACTACTCGTGGTGGCTTGCAACACAGCATCCGCCGTGGCCATGCCGGCGCTGACAAAGGAATTCTCGCCCTTACCTGTCATCGGTGTGGTGGAAGCGGGCGCGGCAGCCAGTGTGCGAGCGTCGAAGACAGGTCACATCGCCGTGCTCGCCACGGAAAGCACCGTACGTGGCGGTGCTTATG
>JBOIBD010000225.1:0-3453 GCA_050739415.1 Gammaproteobacteria bacterium
TGGCGCAGCCCAGTATAAGTAGCGCCCACCAAGAAACCTTGCCATAGGAAATGCACCAACGTCCAGCCCAGTTGATGGGCCAGCGGCGAGTTTCCTAGTGTATATATGCCATTCATTTTCTGCGGCTTTCCAGTTCATCCAGCCGGGCGCGTATTTTGCTGATTTCCTTCAAACTAGCTGGTTTGGTGGAACCCAGGGCTTGCATCACCAGATCAGCGGTAGAGCCTTCAAATACCCGGTGTAGTATTTTGCTCAGAATCTGGCTTTGGGTCTGATGTTTGGTCATCACGGGCGTATAGACATGGGCGCGTTCCGAATCATTTCGCACGACCAGACCTTTCTGGTACATGATCTGCAGCATGCTGAGCACCGTGGTGTAAGCTAAATCACTATGGATTAGCAGTTCATCATGGACTTGGCGAACTGTACTGGGGCCTCTTTGCCAGAGAACGCTGAGAACTTCCAGCTCGGAATGTGTGGGTTCGCGTCTGTTAAGCGGGGAGCGAGTTTTATGGGGCACCATAAGTTTTCCAAGCTATAGTTGAAGAGAAGTGACCAAGTAACATTAAAAAGAAGTATAGTATATCTACTGTTTTTCTAGTATAAATATCCCATAGGGCTTGCAAAAAGGTTGCTCGTGGCTATAATACTATATGTACAGTACTCATCAGATAGTATTTAGAATGATCGACTTATTCTTAGTGAGGGCTACTTAATGAGCAAAACGATACTTTCTTTGGGAGCAGCTTTACTGCTGACAGCTTGTGCTTCACAAAGTCCGCAGGCGGGTCACGAGAACCTGTCGCAAGCTTTGCATCAAGCAGGCGGTACGGCGAACGTGCAATCCACAAATAACGGGCCAGTCCTTATATGTAGCGATACGCCTATGCTGGGTTCACATATCTCTCATGTCGATTGCGTAACGCCGGAGGAAGCGGCTGCACGCCAAAAGGCTGCACAAGCTGCAATGCAACTGCGCACAGCTACTCCTACACAAGTTCCTGGTGGCCCTCCGTAAGTAGATTCAGATCACAAATGTCTTCGTGTGATAATACATGACCGGTTACAATGCCGGTCATCGCCATGTTGAAAGACAGCAATCGTGCCTACCCGTTTTCGTGATATTGAACTCCATGCCCCCATTGGCTCGAAGCTAACCTGTAAAGGCTGGCAGCAGGAAGCAGCACTACGTATGCTGCACAACAATCTGGATCCTGCGGTGGGCGAGAATCCGAAGGAACTGGTGGTTTATGGCGGTATCGGACGTGCTGCGCGTAACTGGGAATGTTTCGATGCCATAGTGGCAACACTTCGGCGCCTCGAAAATGATGAAACCCTGCTGATCCAGTCCGGCAAGCCGGTGGGCGTGTTCAAGACCCACGAAACAGCACCCCGTGTACTTATCGCCAATTCCAATCTGGTAGGCAAGTGGGCAAACTGGGAGCACTTCTTCGAGCTGGACAGGAAGGGTCTGATGATGTTCGGTCAGATGACCGCCGGTTCCTGGATTTACATTGGCTCACAGGGCATCGTGCAAGGAACCTACGAAACCTTCGCCGAAGCGGTGCGCCAGCACTATCACGGTGATGCCAAAGGCAAATGGCTGCTCACGGGTGGTCTTGGTGGCATGGGCGGTGCACAACCACTGGCGGCAGTATTCGCGGGTTTGTGCTGTCTCGCCATCGAAGTAGATGAAAGCCACATAGACAAACGTCTGGGAACCGGCTATCTGGATCACAAGGCGAAGTCGCTCGAACAAGCCTTCGACATTTTACGCACGGCCATGACCCGAGGCGAAGCGGTCTCTGTAGGTCTGTTGGGCAATGCGGCGGAAGTCTTCGATGCGATCCTGAAGGGTAAATTCCAGCCGCATCTGGTGACCGATCAAACCTCCGCCCACGATCCCTTGAACGGTTATATTCCCACTGGCTATTCGTTGGCGCAGGCAGCCGAACTGCGCAAGATCGATCCCAAAAAATATATAGAGCTTTCCAAACACTCCATGGCCCGACAGGTACGGGCCATGCTGGGATTCCATTTCAAAGGTATTCCTGTGTTTGATTATGGCAATAACATCCGTGCCATGGCCCAGGATGCGGGCGTTGCAAATGCTTTCGATTTCAAGGGCTTCGTGCCCCTCTACATTCGTCCATTATTCTGTGAGGGCATGGGGCCGTTCCGCTGGGTGGCGCTTTCTGGGGATCCAGAAGATATTTACAAGACCGATGCCAAGGCGAAAGAACTGTTCCCCGATAAACAACACCTGCACCGTTGGCTGGACATGGCGCGCCAGCGCATTCGCTTTCAGGGCCTGCCGGCCCGCATCTGCTGGCTGGGTTACAAGGAGCGGCACAAGCTGGGTCTTGCGTTCAATGACATGGTGAGAAAGGGCGAGTTGAAAGCGCCCATCGTCATCGGCCGCGACCATCTGGATGCGGGGTCGGTCGCCTCGCCCAACCGCGAAACAGAAGGGATGCTGGATGGCAGCGATGCAGTGGCCGACTGGCCGGTGCTGAACGCATTGCTCAATACCGCAAGCGGTGCATCCTGGGTAAGTTTTCATCATGGCGGCGGCGTTGGCATGGGCTACGCGCTGCATGCCGGCGTAGTGATTGTGGCGGACGGCAGCGAACGCGCTGAAGCGGCTTTGCAGCGAGTGCTGATCAATGATCCCGGCACCGGCGTAATGCGTCACGCAGATGCGGGTTACGAGAAGGCCATTCAGACAGCGAAACAGCGCGGCCTCGATTTGCCGATGATTCCCTGAGTTGCACTTCATGACCGGCGTGGTCGCCATGGATATCAACAGCGATCTTGGGGAAGGTTGCGGCGGAGACACGGCCTTGCTGGAAATCGTGAGCAGTGCCAATATCGCCTGCGGCGCACATGCGGGCGACGTTGCTACCATGCAGCGTACAGTAGCAGCCGCAGTACGCAATGGCGTCAGCATAGGCGCACATGTTTCCTACCCGGATCGGGAACATTTCGGCCGCCGCGACATGCAAATGCCACTGCAAGCGCTTACCGAAAGCATCCTGCAGCAAATCCGTGCTTTGGACGTTATTGCCCGATCCGCCGGCAGCCGGGTGCGTTATCTTAAGGCGCACGGTGCGTTGTATAACCGCGTGGTGGATGACGCCGCTGTTGCCGATGCAGTGATTGATGCGATCAAGAGTATTGATAGTTCGCTCACTTTACTTACGCTGCCTGACAGCCTGGCGATGCATCGCGCACAGGCGCAGTGCTTGAATGTGGTTGGCGAAGCCTTTGTGGATCGCGCCTATACGCCAGTCGCCCGACTGGTGCCGCGCACGCAGCCCGGTGCAATCATTACCGACGCGGCCACGGCTGCCCGGCGTGCAGTGGAGATTGCTACAACCAGGAAGGTAGCCAGCATACAGGGTTCAAGTATCTCCATTTACGTACATTCCCTGTGTGTGCATGGTGATACGC
>JBOIBD010000226.1:0-3440 GCA_050739415.1 Gammaproteobacteria bacterium
TCAGTGCCATAGGGACAGAATAAACATTGCGCGGAATTGACGTTGCGTACATAACTTGGCAAACGGCCGGGGCCGTTTGAGCGAAGTATGACCTTCTTCTTTCGCAGAAACATCACTGTCCTCCGTTGCCTCAAGCCGCCGGGCGGCTTCCATGACACACGCCGCAGTCCCCGATCCTTCGCGTCGTGCATGTGGGAAATATCGTAAACAGTATCCTAGACGGTTATATTTTACATAAAATGACTGGTACCTGCCAACCATCTATCCGGGGAAAATCACCACTGGGTGATCGCCTGCTGCGCTGCGGCATTTCCCGGGCGCGCCAGCAACCCACTGGTACCAAGACTGACCTGGTATTCCGCGCCATCGGCCATGGGCAAATACACCCCACTGCCATAGCTCGCATCCATCCAGGGCATCCAGCGCCCATAGCGGTGCACCCAAGACCAGCTGTCCAGCCACGTATCGGGCGACAGGGGAACGGCGCTATGGATATCGCTGCGTTCCTGCTCGATGTTGCTGTAGCGACCGCTGAGGCGATCCAGCCGATACAGGGTCTTGAACCCCAACACACTGGCGAAACCGCGCCATTTAATGACGCGCGCATCCAGTTGCCATTCATCACCGTGCAGGTCGGTCTCGATAATACGATTGTCGCCATAGGCGAGCCTGACGTGGAAATATTCCGGACCCATGGACTTGAAGCTGATCGACGCGATCGGTCGCTCATAGGTCAGGGCAAAATACGTGCGCAAATCCAGCGCCACCACGGCGATAAGCGCCACGACCAGCAGAAGTATCAGCCCCCCGAGGCTTCGACTCGGGCCGTGCAGGAAACGACCGTGAAACAAACGCACTATCCCGCTGAAGAACAGCATCAGGCCGATGAAGGCAACTGCCGCCAGGACTACGATACCTATATAAAGTGTGATTGAAGCGCTGTCCATAACCGAGCTTGCGTAGATAATCAGGCTAAACTCTAGCACGGACATACCACCGCCCTGAATGTTTATACTGGTGTCATGCGCATCCTTCCGCCAGCTCTCGTCGTTGCTATCCTCACATGCCTGCTGGCCAGCTGCGGCCAGAAAGGCCCGCTGTACCTGCCGGTGACACCGCCCCGGACGATCCCTGCCATGCCCGGCGCGGCCACCCACGCGCCAGCGGCGACGAGCCGCGCTCCGGCGGCGGCAACCCATCCCGCAGCAGCCTCCGACTGATGTTTCCGTCTTGACCGGACAGTCCGTGTTCCAATACCGCGACGGCATATTGCACGCGGAGGATGCATCACTGCCCGAGTTGGTCGCACGCCACGGCACACCGCTGTATGTGTATTCACTTCGCACACTCGCGGATGCCTACGCGCGTTTCGCCGCACCGCTTGCCGGCAGCGCACATCGTGTCTGTTACGCCGTCAAAGCCAACGGTAATCTCGCGCTGTTGCAAATACTCGCGAAACTCGGCGCCGGTTTTGACATCGTTTCCGTTGGCGAACTGGAACGCGTACTGCGCGCCGGCGGCAAACCACGCGATATTGTGTTTTCCGGTGTAGGCAAGCGTAAAGACGAATTGCAACGCGCCCTGGTCGTTGGTATCGGTTGCTTCAACGTGGAATCGGAAGCGGAACTGGTCCGACTCTCAGCACTTGCAAGCGCGCAGGGAAAACCTACCGCCATCGCACTGCGCATCAATCCGCACGTGGATACCCAAACGCATCCACACATCGCCACCGGCCACGGCGGCGCAAAATTCGGGACTGATATCAAACAGGCCGAGATGCTGGCGCTCAAGGCCGCAGATATCCCCGGAATACGGCTCGATGGACTGGCCTGCCACATCGGCTCGCAGCTAACGGACCCTGCGGTTTTCCGTATTGGGGCGCACCGGATTACGGAACTGGCGGACAAGCTCAGAATACGCGGTATCGTGCTCAACCACCTGGATTTCGGCGGTGGCTTCCCGGTGCGCTATCGCGACGAAACGCTGCCCGATACGCCCGCACTGATGCAGGAATTCCGCGCTCTGGCGGAGGCGCGTGGTTTGAGTTTGAGAATCGAACCCGGCCGTGCCATCGTCGCGGAAGCCGGTATCCTGCTCACACGTGTGGAATACCTGAAAACAACGGATCAAGGCCGTTTCGTGATCGTGGACGCGGGTATGACCGAGCTCATACGCCCGCCCTTGTATGATGCCTGGCACGATATACGCGCCGTAAAGTTGCGTCCGGACACACCTGACGAACTATATGATGTGGTCGGCCCGGTGTGCGAATCAGCGGATTATCTCGGCCGCGCACGCAAACTCGCCATAAAACAGGGTGATCTACTGGCAATCATGGATACCGGTGCCTACGGTGCCGTCATGGGCTCCAACTACAACGCACGGACGCGTGCAGCAGAAGTGCTGGTGGATGGTGAACACGCGAAGCTCATACGCCGGCGCGAAACTCTGGATGATTTGATGGTACGGGAAATATTGTCGTAGGTTGGGGCAAGGTCTTCCGAGCCCCAAAATTGTGACTTCGTGGGAGCGGCCGTCCCGACCGCGATTCCAAAGACATCGCGACGGAGACCGTCGCTCCCACAATATTCTGCTCCCGCAAACCCCGCATCCTTTACACTTACGCCATGTCAAAAACTGCAAAAGCGAGCGCGGCCGCACCAGGCACCCAAAAGAAACCGCTCATCCTGGTGGACGGCTCCTCTTATTTGTACCGTGCGTTCTACGCGCTGCCACCCTTGAGCAACTCCAAAGGCGAGCCGACCGGTGCGGTGCGCGGCGTGGCTGCCATGCTCAAGAAACTTCTGGCAGATTACGAACCCGAACGCGTGGCGGTGATATTCGATGCACGTGGCAAGACGTTTCGCGATGAGCTGTTCGAGGAATACAAGGCCAACCGTCCGCCCATGCCGGACGACATGAGCCGGCAAATCGAACCGCTGCACGCGCTGGTGAAGGCGCTGGGTTTTCCGGTGCTGCAAATCAGCGGCGTGGAAGCGGACGACGTGATCGGCACGCTCGCAAAACAAGCGGCGGACGCAGGTCAACCGGTGCTGATCTCCACCGGTGACAAGGACATGGGCCAGCTCGTGAACGAGCGCGTCACCCTGGTGAATACCATGACCGACACGGTGCTGGACCGGGACGGTGTGAAACAGAAATTTGACGTGTGGCCGGAGCAGATCATTGATTACCTGGCGCTCGTCGGCGACAGCTCCGACAATATTCCCGGCGTGTCCGGCATCGGTCCGAAGACCGCCGCGCCCTTGCTCGCCCATTTCGGCAGCATGGAAGAAATGTATAAGCGTTTGGAGGAAATCCCGGAACTTTCCATCCGCGGTGCGAAACAGTTGCCAGAAAAACTGCGCGCCCAACATGAACAGGCTTTGCTCTCACGCCAGCTGGCAGTCATCCGCTGCGACGTACCACTGCCGGTACAA
>JBOIBD010000227.1:0-3428 GCA_050739415.1 Gammaproteobacteria bacterium
GGTCCGAATCTCCCGCCAAGGCTCCATTTTGATCGAAGTTCACCATGGACGTGTTGGTGGAGGTGTAATAGGCATTGCCCGGCGCGCCCAGCGTGCCATAGTTGGTCTCCATCGTCGCCATCGCCGGCGCATTGGTCTCCTGCAACGGCCAGTAGCCCACCGGATTGAACTGGAGAATGTTAGTCGCATAAGAATTGGTCAGTTGCGCAATGCTCGCGAAGGTGGAAACGGAGCTTGTAGTCGCGCCATAAACGTTGGTGACAACCACAAAGTAGGTGGTGCTGCTGCCCGGACTGCCGGCAGTCGCCATATAAGTGGAACCGGTCTGATTGGAGATCGGCGTCGTCACGTTATACCATTGATAGCCATAGGGCCTGGGGCCAACGACTCCAATCGAATAAGTATAAGACTTTCCAGAGATGAACGTGACCTGCGGCGGCAGATCGTTGACGATTAGCGGCGCATTCGTATAGACCGTGAGCGAGACATAAAAGTTCGTCGAACCGTCAATGTTGGTCACGGTCAACTGCAGTTGCTCGTTGTTCCAGGCAGCAGGAACGTTGCTGACCGTCAGGGTGGCATTGAGCGGAAGGCCATTGGTCACATCCGCCGCCACGTTGGTGCCGCCGTTCACATCCGTCCAGTAATAGCCCAACGGCGTCGTTCCAGCGGCGCCCGCCGGAAGGACCAACGTGTCGCCCGCATTAACAGTCATGCTTGACGGCGGCGTCTGTGTAAAATAAGGTTGAATGCCCGTCACCGAGGAATACTGGGCCGTGATCTGGCCAATGCTCAAGGCATAGTTGTAAACCGCCACGTCGTTGATGTTGCCGATAAACTGGTTGCCATAGGTAACGCCGTCGGCAGTGCCCGCGCCAATGGTCATAGGTTCCGGAGTTTCGTAGATTCCCGAATTTGTCGGGATGCTCGTCGTGCCGAGGAGTTTGCCATCCCCGTAAAACATCAATCGTCCATTCGCCTCGTCGCAAACGCCGGCCAGGTGGTGCCAGTTATTATCCAGCGGCACCTGGCTGGCTGATCCCACCACGTGGATAGTGCCGCTGGCATCACGGACATAGAAGCGGTAATGTGTTTTTGTAGTGTCAATGCCGAGGTTGAACTGGTCATCCACTCCATAGATGCCTTTGGTGGCTAAGGGCGCTCCTAATGTCTGCGGAAACGAACCACTGTTGATGCCGTTCGCCCAGGCTTCCACCGTGAATTCCCCGTTTGCGCCGTTGGTGACGGCGAAATCTATGCCCTGAATCTGACCAGCGTATTCGTTGTTGGCGGGTAATGAGCCATATTCACCAAATATTGCCGAAGTATCGCTCGGATCCGTGCTCGGGCTGTAGCCTGTTTGCCCGAGAAGAACATTGGTGTAAATGGCGTCGTTTCCGCCCGCATAGTCAAGCGCAATGGCGCCTGGATTGCCGTCAGACTGACCGTCATCCGGTTCATTCAGCCGCCAATAGCCAATGGGATTGTCTGCCAACACATTCGTCGGATACGGCGCAGTCGGAGCCGCCAGCACCGTCGCCGTCCAGACCATGCTCGTCGCTGAACCCGCAACGTTGGTCACAATACAATAATTCGTAATTGAACCCGCCTGCGCATTCGTCCATACCATGCTGGAACCTGTCGCCGCTGCGTCCAGGATTCCATTCGTGTACCAAAAATAAGTAATCGGTTGCGCGCCGGCGGCTGAAATCGAGAAGGTGGGGCTGGCTCCGGCATACAAGGTGAACAGATTGGTGTAGGGAACCGGAAACTGGCCGTTAATCGTCGCCGCGGTATTGACCGTCAGGCTGGCCAGGATGCTGGTCACCGAACCATAATTGTTGGTGATCACCGCGAAGTAATAGCCGCTGTCAGCGGCAGTCAGGTTCGTGACCGTCACCTCGAGGGTTGTGGCTCCCGTGTATTGTGCGCCGTCAACCAGTTTGGTTGCGCCATTGTAGTTTGAACTGGTGTTGAAATACCATTGGTAATCCAAAGTTGGAGAGCCATTGGCCAACACGCCGAAATCGATGTAGGTGCCGGTGCCGCCGTTAATGGTCCGGCCGGTGACAGGTTGGCCGGTAATGTAGGGCAACACTTCACAATTGCTGTAAAGCATCTGGATCTGGCCGGAGGTCAACGCCTGATTGAACAGTGCCACATCGCAGATCTGCCCGGCAAACTGCCGACCCGCGCCGGCCGGGTTGTTGGTATATTGCGGGTCACTGCCAATCAGCACGTCGTCCGGCGATCCGGGACCAATGCCATTGGTGCTCACGGTGCTGACTGATGTGTCCAGCATACCATCCACGTAAAGAGCATTGGTTCCCATCACATTCGGGGCGGAAGCCGGCGTATAGACTTCCACCACCTGATGCCAGTCTCCATCATTATAAACGCCTGCTGAATTGATCACGCTGCCTGAGTCCGACCCCAGCGTGCATTGCAGGGCGCCGTCGGTATTCATGGAAATCCGCCAGGAACTGTTCGAATGACCAACGATGTTTTGAAAACGGTTATCACAGGGATTACCCCGGAACAGGGCAGTGATACTGAAAGGCACCGCGCCAGTGGGATCATAAGCCGCCGCGTAACCGGCATCCGCAAAGCTGCTTATCCCGCTCAACGCGGCAAAATTAGTCGATACTCCGCCAAACGGCACGCCGTTGGGATTGACAACCGCTCCTTTGATAAGACCCGGCATCGTGCCTGGAGTATAAACGCCGTTGCCGACGGCCACGCCATTGGTCATTCCGTAATTCGTCAGCGCCGGCCAAGTGCTGACGTCCGGCGGCGTATAAGCGGCCGGCGCGTCCATCCGCAAATAAATCACGGGATTGTCGTTCAGAACGTCCGACACATACGCGCCGGCGGCACCGCTGATCCCGTCAGCGTAATGAGTGCCAGGGTCGCCAAGCATATTTGTATAGACAGCCACCTCATCTATATAACCGGCGCACGCACGGGTTCCGCCCCGACCGCCGCCAATGGTCAGCGGCGTCCAATAATCCGGCGAATACGTCCCGGGGCCACTGGCGGGCGTGGTGGCAAAGTTTGCCAACGATACCGGGTTGCCGTTGACATACAGGCTGAAGTTCGTGTTTGCGTCACAAATCAGAACGAGATGATACCAATTGTTGGTTGGATAGGCAGAAGTTGTGCCACTATCATTATCACCTGCGAAGCCTGCCGAATATTGGCTCCCATCCAGGTTATAAATTTGGAAGCCAGTATTCTTTCCATTCATCCAAACCAACCGGACGCCAGCCAGAGTTCCTTTGTTGCCGCCAGCGGTGCCGCCATAATTCAAGCCTTCATCGCCGCATTGAGCCCAAATATCTTCACTGGCCAGGTTGGTTGGGAAAAACCAACATTCGACCGAAAAGGGCGGGTTCAGGGTTGATAAGGGCGATGTGTGCGGAACATAC
>JBOIBD010000228.1:0-3426 GCA_050739415.1 Gammaproteobacteria bacterium
TGATGCAGGTGTCCTGCTGACGCGATGCAAGCGGAGGCCTTCCGAACGGCGATGCACCAAAGCGCAACGAAATGCAACGTCGCGCGATGATGCGCATCATTGTTTCGACTTCGCGCCGATAGCTTAGTGCCCGGCGCAAGCGGCCAACAGCTGCCGGTCGTTGCCTGAGTCACGTTGCCGCAAAGCGGTCGTTGAAGGTGTTTACGAGAGCCGGGTAACCGCCGATCCGATTATTTACGTACTTCAGTTCGATCCCAATATGCGGGTTCACCAAACTCGTGCCTGATGTGGGCGATGAACAACTGGGCCTTTGCCGCATGTGATCGGCCTGGCATGCGTACGGCATTAATGGCGGGCCCGCTCGGGCTCGGAATATCGGGAAAGAGTGATACCAAATTGCCGGCACTCAGACAGTCGCCTACCAGCCAACTGGCCAAATGCACGATGCCAATTCCATCACGCGCCGCCTGCATAAGAGCCTCAGTATCGTTTGTTCTGAGTGTGCCGCTCACAGGCAAGGTCGCACCTCGCCGCACGCCCTGAAAGCACCACCAGCCATTGGGCACCGGCGTGGATGCTACGGTCAGACAATTGTGATTCAACAGGTCTTCCGGGCTTTTGGGGCAACCCGCTCTGGCCAGATAGTCGGGGCTAGCGCACACAAGCCTGTGCAAGGGTGCGAGCCGCACCGCAACCAAGTCGCTGTCGGGCAATGTCCCGATACGAATGGCTACATCTACCCGCCGCGCGGCCAAGTCAACCCACTCGTCACTGAGATGCAGCTCCAATTGGATCAGGGGGTACTGGCGCAGGAAACGTACGACGGACGGCATGACATGACGTCGTCCGAACGTCGCAGGCGCCGTCACCGTTAACAGTCCACGTGGATCGGCCTGCAGCTCAGTCAGGCTCTCCTTGGCTTCGTCGAACTCGGCGATGATCTTGCGCGCGCTGATCAGATATTGCGTCCCGGCGTCGGTCAAGGTCACGTTGCGCGGACTGCGGCGGAAAAGCTTCGCACCCAGCCCCGCCTCCAGCACGTCGATTTTGCGCGTCACAGAAGACACCGCGACCGACTGGCTGCGAGCCACCCGGGAGAAATTCCCCTCGCCTGCCACGGCTAGAAAGGTACGAAGTTCCTCAATCATCTCGATGAATACGTTGCGTAAAATGCAAAATAAAATTGCTTAGATGGTGATTGTTGCAGACTAAGCAATTCAAGACAATGGCATCGTCGTCAACGGCAGTCCTCCAAACCAAAGAGCGCAACGCCACGACCTCGACCTCGTCTGTATCTAAATCGGCGATTTCGTGCCTCACCCAAACGGGAACAAGGAATCATCATGATGAAGTTCTATTACCACCCCTCGCCAAATCCCTCCAAAGTGGCCCTCTTTCTTGAGGAGTCCGGCCTCGAATACCAGATGGTGCCGGTAGACACGGCGAGGGGCGAGCAGCACGGCACCGCGTACCGGGCGATCAATCCCAATGGCAAAACGCCGGCGCTGGTGGATGGCGATGCTACCGTTTTCGACAGCACTGCCATCCTCCTTTATCTCGCCGTAAAGCATGGCAAGTTTTTGCCCGTAAACAAGCCGGAAGTCCGCAGCCAAATGTATTCGTGGCTCATGTTCATTGCCACAGGTGTCGGTCCTTTCTCCGGTCAAGCCGTGCATTTCAAGCACTTCGCCCCGGAGCCCAAGGCTTACGCACTCAATCGCTACGACTTCGAGGCGCGCCGCCACTGGCAGATTCTTGATAACCACCTCACCACACGCACTTTCATGGTCAACGAGGAATACACCATTGTCGATATGGCTCTATGGGGCTGGGCGCGCGCCCTGCCGTTCATGTTCGGCGAACAGGGGTGGACCGATTTTCCGAACGTCAAGCGCTTTCTCGATCTCATCAACGCGCGCCCTGCAGCTCAGCGCGCCGACGCGCTGAAGGATGCACACAAGTTCAAGACCGAAATGGACCAGGGCTATTTCGACGCGATGTATCCCCAGAACACTCGCCTCGCGGCGACCGCGACACCATAAACGGCACCGCCTCTAAAGTTGCGTCATGCGGAATATATCGTTGCGTACTAGATAACCACTTTTTCTATCGCAACATCACAAGCTCACTGTTCAGTCAGTTCGAGTCCCTTTGACCCAAAGAGGAATGCAGCTCATGAATCCCAACCGTTTTCCCCCGTCTCTACTTTCCCGTGCGGCGATCGCCTTGGCGGTCAGCCTCAGCTTTGCCGGTATGGCCATCACGCCTGTTCCAGCCAGTGCGGCGGCGCCAATGACCAAAGTCCAAGCGCCAGGCTTCTACAACATCATGCTGGGCAATTTTGAAATCACCGCCTTGAGTGACGGCACCGATGAACAGCCTGTCGACAAGCTTCTCAGTGAGTCCGCAACGCGGACCAACGCGGTACTCAAAAAGTCGTTCCTAAGATCTCCGCTTGAAACTTCCGTCAACGCGTTCCTGATCAATACTGGATCACGTTTGGTGCTCGTCGACACCGGCGCGGGTGCATGGTTCGGGCCCACCCTGGGCAAACTCGCTGCCAATTTGCGTGCTGCCGGCTACAAACCCGCACAGGTGGATGACATCCTTTTGACGCACATGCACCCCGATCATGAGGGCGGACTCGTCGCCAATGGCCATCGCGTATTTCCCAACGCAACGGTCTATGCCAGCGAAAAAGATGCCGATTTTTGGCTCAGCAAGGCAAACATGGACAAAGCAGCGGTCCATTCGGCTTCCGAACCCAAGATTTTTTTCCAGGATGCCATTGCTTCTCTGAAGCCCTACGTCAATGCGGGGAAAGTGCATTGGTTCAATCACAACTCAGAAGTCGTGCCTGGCGTGTATTCCATCGCCAGCCCTGGTCACACCATGGGCCATACGGCCTATCTCGTGCAAAGCAAAGGCCAGAAGCTGCTGCTCATGGGTGACTCGGTCGTTGTCGGCGCCGTGCAGTTCAAAAATCCATCCGTCACGGTCGCATACGATACGAATCCGAAGGAAGCCATCGCGTCACGGACCAAATTGTTTGCCCAGGCGGCCAAGGACGGAGACCTCGTGGGAGGAGCGCATGTATCTTTCCCCGGCCTCGGGCACATAACCAAGCAGGGACAAGGTTGGAAATGGATCCCGGTGAACTACACCACTGAGCTGCATTGATCCTGATGCGATAGGTGCCAACGATGGTGACCCCACCGTGGAGCGGTGTGGACCTGCCCCGCTTCGGGGGACGGGTGGTTATCACAGCGGGCGGCGAGGAAGTTCGCGCTTTTGTCCCTGCTCCGCTCGTGTCTCTTCCTGCCTTAGAGATTACCGGTGGCGTGCGGGGTGCGCTCGATCAGGCCTTGCTTGCCCTAGGCCGGCTCGATGGCGCAGCTGCCACTCTGCCCGATGCACATCTGCTGA
>JBOIBD010000229.1:0-3396 GCA_050739415.1 Gammaproteobacteria bacterium
AGTCATTGGTCACGAAAAACGCTGACCCTGAAGGCTACGACAAATCCAGAACCGGAAAGAGCCGCTCATCAACCATCACTGAGGCCGGCGCCATGGCGCGGGGTGTAGGGGTACGGCTTGCCGTACCCGCAACCGCTCAAAGGGCGGAGCAAGCCCCGCCCCTACGCCGCCCACTGCCTTTAAAATATCAACTTCAAGGCAAGCTGAATGTTACGGGGAGATCCGACACCGGTTATTTGACCGAATGTACTGTCAGTCACGCCAGCATCGATTCCATTGAACGAAGGGTGATTGAGGATATTAAAGAATTCGGCGCGGAACTGGTATTTGAGCCGCTCTCCCCAAACCGGACCATTCTTCATCACGGCAAGGTCAATGTTATCCGTGCCCGGCCCTTCGATAATGTTGGGCGCTGCCGTGCCATAAAGCGTGGCGCCGGTCGGCGCTCCAGGAGTGCCGGGCTGATAGAAGCAAGCGGTGTTGAAAAATTGCGCGATCGACCGGGATCCGCGAACGCTGCATCCAGGCTTGATTCCTGCATACTCGGTCCCGCCAACGTCGGTAACCCCGTTGCCCAGAACATCGGTGCCGCTGGTGGTGACGCTGTTGGGGAATCCGCTGAGAAAGGCGGCATCGCCAGAAAGCTCCCATCCGCCCAGCGCCCTACCCACAAGTGATGTATTGTTCCTGAGCAGCGGCACATCGTAGACCCAGGTGAAGGTGAGGTTATGGGTCTGGTCAAAACCTGCAAGCTGCCAATTGTAGTGGGGATTGTAGGTATCGGTGGACACGGCATAGATGCTATCCGCCATATCAAAGGCTTTGGAATAGGTGTAGTTGACGCCATATTGCAAGCCGTTTGTGAAACGCCGTCGCACGCTCACCTGCAGGGCGTTGTATTCGGACTCACCTTCCTGCAAGGTGGTCTCAGCGCCCCCGATTCCCGGATAGGGCCGCAGCGCGTCCTGGTTGATTCCGGCATTCGCAGGACTGTTAAAGGTGCCCAGGGCCGGTTGGTTGAGGTCTGCGTTGAAGGGTTGGTGGACGGAACGATTGCCGACATAGGCCACGTCCACAAGCGTATTGTTGGCGAACATGTGCTCAGCGGAAAGATTGTATGAATAGACCACCGGAACGTCGTCCAGTAGGTCCTGGCCAGTCATCGGAATTGGCAGCTTGGGAGCTGCCGCGCTGCTGCTGACGCAACCTCGCAGCGCCGTCAGCGCGGCGCCCGGACAATCTGCCACGCCATTGAACACTTCTTCGGCCAATTGGAAAGGCGTATTGCCTCCCATGAGTGTCACGTCGCTCAGCGTGTTGTGATTGTAGAAAATGCCACCGCCACCGCGCAGGGCGGTGGTTCCATGGCCGGTGGGGTCCCAGGAAAATCCAAAACGTGGCTGGAAGTTCCCAAAATGGCTGGCAAGGATTTGCGGCGTCAGCCCGCGCTGCATGCCATCCTGGCGCAACTCCGCGTTGACCGCGCCAATATTTTGCGCCGTGATGTGCTGTCCGAAGACGGCGAAGTGGCCGATGGCGGAGTTCGGCAGCGACGTGCACGGAGTAGCAATGCCATTGTACTGATTACCGCCGGTAATGAAGCCTGTCGAGGGATCCACAACTTGCTGAACACCCGGAGCAAAAGAATAGAACGCGGGATCGAACATCGAGAAATTGCACCATGCGCTCGAATAGGGCTGGAAGTAGTCCCACCGCACGCCGCCCTGCACCATGAGCCGCGGCGTCACCTTCCAGCTATCCTGCCCGAACGTGCCAAACTGGAAAGCATGCCAAGGCGTATAATCGCGCCAGCCGAGCTCGGAATAATTATCGAAGTTGCCGAGCAGGAGGTCACCCATCGGCGAGCCGGTGGTGTTGGGATTGCTGGCGTCGAATTCAAACTGGCCGTTCAGGTTGTTGCCTACGCCGCCGCCGGGCGTGACGCGCACCTGATCATGATCGTTCTCACCATCGTGCTCCCACCAGATCCCCGCCTTAAGGGTGTGATTGCCGCGCAGCTTGGTAACCACGTCCTGGATCGTATAGATATGTCCGGTGCTCCCTGACGGATACGGAAGTCCGCTAACATCCTCGAATCCGCTGACGTCAAGCGTGGGTATTTTCCCGGCGATATCCTTACTGGCAGCCCCCAGGAGGTAAGGGTACGTAATGCCGAGCGACGTGCGATCCACGCCGTTGCCGCCGAAAGAACCTCCTGGCACCAGCACGTGGACAATGTCTTCCGTGCCGGTCACCGTAAAGTCATTCAACAGTGTCGGAGTGAATGTCGTGGTCAAGTCTACCGTGCCTCCCCGGCTGGGGAAGAGGTAGCCTTGGTCTAGAAGCGCTGAGGCGCCGCCGCTACCCGTAGGGCTGCTTTCGGTATCGGCGAAGTGCCGGAGGGTAACCGCGAGATGATTTTTCTCATTGACGTTGTAATCGATCTTGATGTCATCCTCGCGCGTGTTGTCAGGTGTGTTGTAATTGTAGATGATGTTGTTGCCGCCCTCCATCGTATCTCCAGTCAAAGCCGGATGCGTGACGGTGTTTGGCATTAGCCACATATGAGCGGCCATCGCCGAGCCGTTCGCACTGAAGAGGTTGGATGGAATCGTATCATTCGGGAAGGGGTGCCCCGCCGTCAGCCCATCGACTCCGCTTAGATACGCCGGGACTGTCGGGCAATTGCCGGTGAAGACGGCGCAATACCCGCTGAGGTCGCCGGCGCGGTCATCTGCTGTGGGCACTGTGCCAACTTCCGTGTTGCCGGTCACCAAGCGCTGCCACTCTTCCGACCAGAAGAAGAAGAGCTTTCGATGCTTGGGAATCACCGGCCCGCCGATGGTGAACCCGAAGTCATTGAAATCGAGAGTAGGAACGGTTGATGAAAAGAAGCTCCGTGCATCCATGGCGCTGTTGCGCACGAATTCGTAAGCGCTGCCGTGGTATTGGCTCGTGCCTGATTTGAGATTAACGATCATCTGGCCGCCCGCGGCGCGGGAGTATTCCGGCATGTAGCCTGTGGTGATGATGTTCACTTCAGAGATCGCAGCCATGCTGGGCATCGCTACCGTGGCGCCGTTGGCGCGGGTGCGCGTCGAGGGAGCACCGTCGATCAATATGTTGTTCGACTCTCCGGTCAAGCCGTTAACCTGCGTGCATTGTGAGGCGAAGAGGCTCTGGGCTTGAAAGCTGTTGAATGCAAAACTCTGAACCACCCCAGGTTGAAGGCCTAGCAAACTGACAAAATTGCGCCCGTTCACCGGCAGTTGCTCCATTTCGGTCGAGTTGACCAGCCGGGAGACTTGCGCCTGGTTCGTCTGGACATGGACCGCCGGCGCAGTGACCGTGACCGTCTGCGTGGCTTGCCCCACTTTCATCTGACATTTCACTGAA
>JBOIBD010000230.1:0-3372 GCA_050739415.1 Gammaproteobacteria bacterium
CCGATAGCGTAGGTCATGGGCGTCGCCTGGCCTCCCGCAGGCAGATGATATTGCCACAGCATTTTCCCGGTGTTGAGATCGAACGCACGGATGTCATCGTCCATGGTCGCGGCGATGAACACCACACCACCCGCGGTCACGATCGGCCCGCCGATATTGGGCACGCCCAGGTTCCAGTGATTGAGCACCGCGTTGCCGAGTGGCACCTGCCATTTGATTTGGCCAGTTTCCATGTCCACCGCGGCCAACTGCCCCCAGGGTGGCTTGATGCACGGAATGCCAAGCGGCGAGAGAAACACTTTGCGGCGCATGCCGTAGGGCGTGCCGGTCATGGGCGCGAGCTCCCAGCCTTTGTATTTGACTTTGTATTCGCCGGAATGGATGAGAGCTGCATATTGATCGCGTGGTATCAGCGCATCCACAAACGGCAGGTTCATGGTGTTGACCACCGCAAGCTGGTGAACGGGATCGAAGGCGATACCGCCCCACTCCACTCCCCCCGCGTTGCCCGGCTGTTCAATCGTGGTCTGCAATCCGATCGGCGTGAAAATGCCTTCGGAGCGATATTGCTTGATGAGCGCACGGCACTTGCCTTCATCCCAGAACGTCACGCCCCAGGCATCGTCCGGCGTCACCGGCCCCTGGCGCACCAGCGGCTTGGGCAATACCGGGAACGGTTGGGTTTTCGACAGCATCTCACCCGGTGCGCCGTCCTGCGGCACGGGTTTCTCCATAATCGGGAAAATTGGCTGGCCGGTTTCGCGGTTGAAGGTGAACAGCATGCCGGTCTTGGTGGCTTCGATCACTGCGGGTACGTGTTGACCGTCGTGGATCAGGTCCACCAGCGAAGGTTGCGCCACGGTGTCGTAATCCCACAGGTCATGGTGTACGAGTTGATAGCCCCACACCAGTTGGCCGGTGTCGGCGTTGAGCGCAATCACCGAATCCGCCCAGCGGTTGTCGCCGGGCCGTTCACCACCGAAGTAATCCGGGCTCGGCGAAGTGGTCGGCACGAACACCAGATGGCGCGCCGGGTCCACCGACAGCGGCGGCCAGGCATTGGCCGCGCCGGTGATTTTCGCCGCTTCGGGCGTCCATTCCTTGTACACGGGGTTGGATGGATCGCGCGGAATCGGATCCCAGCTCCATAGCAGTTTGCCGGTACGCGCATCGAAGGCACGCACCGTGCCGCGCTCGAGATCCACTTTGCGATTATCGCCAACGGAGGAACCCACGATCACTTTGTCGTCCACCACCACAGGCGGTGAAGTCACCAGATAATTCTGATTGTCATCGCCTGAGCGATATTGCAGGTTTATGTTTCGGGTCAAGTCCAGTACACCGTGATCGGCAAAATTCTCGCAGAGCTTGCCGGTCGCGGCATCCAGCGCCAGCAGGCGGGCATCGAGCGTGGGCGAAAAAATGCGCGCATGACAGGGAACGCCAGCGGGAGTCTGGTCGTCCACCCACAAGGTCACACCGCGTGAAGCCGCGTCGGAATACCACAGCTTCTTCACGTTTGAGTCGTAACGCCAGCGCAGTTTCCCCGTGGCGGCGTCCACTGCGTCCACATTGGTTGAGGGGGTGGTGAAGTACAGCGTGCCGTCGTAGAGGATGGGCGTAGCCTCGAACGTCATGTGGGATTTCCACTCATCACCGGGAAATCCCGCGCCGTGATCGCCGGTGCGGAAAACCCAGGCTATCTTGAGATCCTTGACGTTTTGCGGCGTGATCTGAGCCGCGGGCGAATAACGGGTGCCTTGGGGGTTGCTGCCATAGTAGGCCCAGCCGGTGTCAAGCGCGGCCGTCACTTTTCCTCTTTCACCTCCACACCCGGCCAGCAACAAGCCTACGGACAGTATCGTCAAACCAAATAGTGCAAACCCACGCATGGCGCGTCTCCCGATTGAGGTAGCACGTAATATAAGGGCGGGTTGGGCGGTCCGGGCTGACGGAGATCACCAGCGGCGCAATTCCGGGCCAGGCGGCGCCCGCTGGTGGAGCAAATCCTTGGATGAATCACACAGGACAGGCCATGCGGCCGTCAATACGAGCTTGAGTACCGGCTTATTCTACTGGTCCTGGCTGCATTGCTTGATGCAGAACCAACGCGATGACTGTCAACAACGTAAAAATGACAAGCAATGAAACCAGCCAAAATGCACGGTTCCGCTTGAAGATTGTCTGCGTCCAGTAACCTTCGCCCCGGTGCTTGTGTACCACGTAGAAAATGCGAACCAGGATATAAGCTCCAAGTACCGCACCTCCAAGCCATTGCCAACTGGAACCAGTCATGCACGCACGCCTGTTCAGGAATTGAAGAGTTGGGGTAGGCGACTGCGGTAACGACGGCTGAAGTTCACGCAACTTCCGTCCTTGAGCAGGATGCGGTAGTCGCCACTGTCCCAGGGCTGGATTTCCTTGATGCGATCCAGGTTGACGATGTGACCACGGTGCACGCGCGCGAAACGTTTGGGATCGAGTTTCCTTTCCAACGCAGCCAGTGATTCCCGCAGCAAATAACTATTGCCCTGGGCAAAAATATTGACGTAATTGCCGTCGGCCTCGATGTGTTCAATTTCCGCGGTACTCAGGATGAATTCGCGATTGAGTTTCTTTACCACCAGCCGTTCCAGGCCGCCGCTGACCGCAGGCACGGGAATCGGCGGTAGCGCGTGGCGGCTTTCCAGCCACAGGCGGTACACTCGGAAGGCGTATAACGCCGCGAGAATCAGCCAATAAGTGACGAAATCCTTGCGGTATTCGTAAATCCAGTTGGGCAGAATCGCACCAAACTCGTACTGGCGCCCGGCAATGTGATAGGCGAAAGTGCGCAGGCCCACCATGCCGCTCACATGGATGATCGAAAACGGAAGCGTGGCCAGTAGGTGCGCCGGCACGGTCCATTTCCACGAGCCAGCCTTAATAAGCAAACGGTTGTTGAACCACGCGACCGCAGGGATCAGCAGCGCGATCAACAGTGCGCTGGAGTATTCCCACACGAGCGGTTCCCAAGGCGACAGATAAACGCCGTCACTCGCCTTGTTGGCGAGTGTGGTGAAAATGTTTACCGTGGTAAATGCCGCCAGCAACAGGCCAAACAACAAGAATTGCCACCGCCGTATGTGCGGGCGAATGGCAGTGGCGTCCCCTACATCCGATTCGCGCGCCATCCTGACTTATCCCCCGCCATCAACGAATAACTATTCTTGCTTGTGACAGACAGATCAAGCACGCAGCTTTGCAGCTATCAGACGCACTCGCCAGCGATCATACACAAGCATCGCCACGGGCATCCCCACGAGATAGCCGACAACAAAGCTGATTGCGAGCCGCAGGATATGCGGAACAAAGGCCAGACTCGGCAGAAAA
>JBOIBD010000231.1:0-3307 GCA_050739415.1 Gammaproteobacteria bacterium
GTCCTGATCCACGAATTGCAATTACTGGCATTCACGCCCACGAGCCTGGAGCTCGCGGTGCGCTGCTCCAAGGGCACCTATATTCGCACCCTGGTGGAGGATATCGCCCAGGCGTTGGGGACTTGTGGACACGTGAGCGTCCTGCGCCGGCTGGCGGTGGGTCCTTATGGGGACACCTTCCCCATGCACGGTATGGAAGAGTTGCAGCAGTTGACCGCCGATGCACCCGAAACGCTGGATAGTTTGTTGCTGCCTGTGGACAGTGCCGTATCTCATTGGCCGAAAATCAACCTGGGCCCGGATGCAGCTTGGTATTTCCTCCGGGGACAAGCGGTGCTGGTACCCGGTGCCCCGACCATTGGCTGGCTGCGGGCATATGCTGATCGACGCTTTTTGGGCCTGGCCGAAGTGCTGGCCGACGGCAGGGTAACGCCAAGGCGGTTGGTGAATTTGGGCTGAAAACCCTTCGTTCTTACCTTACATCTCCGCGTACAGGCAATAAGAATTTGATTGTACGGCTTGGTGCGAGTTGGACCTGAAAACCCGGTAGGAGGCTGATTTTACCGGCTATTTACTTGTTCGAGAGGGGCCGCGCGATTAAAATACGCGGCTGATTAAACGGTTAATAAATTACTGGAGTTGAGCGACTATGGCTTTCAATGTCGAAAAGAAGCAAGAAATAATCAGCGCCTACCGGCGCGATCCCAAGGATACCGGCTCGCCGGAAGTGCAGGTGGCATTGTTGTCCGCCCGCATTGACGGACTAGGCCCGCATTTTGAAAAGAACAAGAAAGATCACCACTCCCGCCGTGGGCTGCTCAAGATGGTGAACCAGCGCCGCAAACTGTTGGATTACCTCAAGAATACGGACCAGGCGCGCTATGAGGCTCTAATCGAACATCTCGGCCTGCGCCGCTGATTTCCAGACTTTCCATCTCCAGTTCTTAATTTTAGAACCCAGCACACGAAGGGCTTAACGTGACAGTATTCAAGAAAAGTTTTCAGTATGGCAACCAAACCGTTACCCTGGAAACGGGCGAGATCGCCCGCCAGGCCGATGGCGCGGTATTGGTGAGCATGGCCGATACCGTGGTGCTGGTCACCGCGGTCGGTTCCGAGACGGCGGTCGAGGGCCGGGATTTCTTCCCGCTCACCGTCAACTACCAGGAAAAGACCTACGCTGCAGGCAAAATCCCCGGCGGCTTCTTCAAGCGGGAAGGGCGACCCAGCGAAAAAGAAACTCTCACGTCCCGCCTCATTGATCGCCCCCTGCGTCCGCTGTTCCCAAAAAGTTTCTACAACGAAGTTCAGGTGATCGCCACGGTTATCTCCGTGAACCCGGACGTGGACCCGGATGTGCCGGCCTTGCTGGGTGCTTCCGCTGCGCTGGCTATCTCCGGCATGCCCTTCATGGGCCCCATTGGTGCGGCGCGCGTGGGTTACCACGACGGGCAATACATTTTGAACCCCACCAAGGCCCAGCTGCTCACTTCCGATCTGGACTTGGTGGTCGCGGGTACCGACAAAGCCGTGCTCATGGTGGAATCCGAAGCGGAGTGTCTGCCGGAAGACGTGATGCTGGGCGCGGTGATGTTTGGTCACGAGAGCATGCAGGCTGCGATCAAAGTCATACGAGAACTGGCGAAGGAAGCCGGCAAACCGGCCTGGGACTGGAAACCTGCCGAGAAAGACAAGGGGCTGTCCGACGCGATGTCCGCGGAAGCCGAGAAACCTTTGCGTGAAGCCTATCAGATCGCCGAGAAGCAGTCGCGTGTCAGCCGCATCGAGGGGATTCGCGAAGCGGTACTGACGAAATTCGCCGCCGGAGAGAATCCGCAGTGGCCAAAAAATCTCGTGGTCAACGCTTTTGGTGATCTAGAAAAGAAAATCGTGCGCGGCCATATTATCGAAGGCAAACCACGCATTGACGGCCGCGATACCCGGAGCGTACGTCCCATCACCATCAAGGTAGGCGTTTTGCCACGCACGCACGGCTCTGCATTGTTTACGCGCGGTGAGACTCAGGCGTTGGTAGTGACCACGCTGGGCACCGGCCGTGACGCCCAAATCATTGACGCCATCGAAGGTGAGCGCAAGGAACCCTTCATGCTGCATTACAACTTCCCGCCCTACTCGGTAGGTGAAGTCGGCTTCATGGGTTCACCCAAGCGTCGCGAGATCGGTCACGGGCGTCTTGCCAAGCGCGGCATTCAGGCAGTCATGCCAGATATGGCGACGTATCCCTATGTGATCCGCGTGGTTTCCGAAATTACTGAGTCCAACGGCTCCAGCTCCATGGCCTCAGTGTGCGGCACCAGTCTGTCGCTCATGGATGCCGGCGTGCCGCTGAAGGCACCGGTGGCAGGCGTGGCTATGGGCCTCATCAAGGAAGGCGACAAGTTCGCAGTGCTGACGGATATTCTCGGCGACGAGGATCATCTGGGCGACATGGATTTCAAGGTCGCGGGTTCCGCAGAGGGCGTGACAGCGCTGCAGATGGATATCAAGATTGACGGCATCACCAAAGAAATAATGCAGTCAGCATTGTCCCAGGCACACGAAGGGCGCCTCCATATACTGTCCAAGATGAATGCTGTGATTGCACAGCCACGCTCGGAGCTATCCGAGTTCGCGCCGCGCATCATCACCATGAAGATTCATCCGGACAAGATTCGCGATGTAATCGGCAAGGGTGGTGCCGTAATCCGTGCGCTTACGGAAGAAACCGGCACTACCATTGATATCGAGGACGACGGCACGGTCAAGATTGCTTCGGTGGACAAGGCCGCCGGCGAAGCCGCACGCAAGCGTATCGAAGACATCACTGCCGATGTCGAAGTCGGTCGCGTCTATCAAGGCAAGGTCGTGAAGCTCATGGATTTCGGCGCTTTCGTGGCCATCCTGCCGGGCCGCGACGGACTGGTGCACATTTCCCAGATTTCCGAGGAACGTGTCGAGAAAGTCAGCGACAAACTCCACGAGGGTGATGTCATCAAGGTCAAGGTGCTGGAAGTGGACAAGCAGGGCCGCATCCGACTCAGTATGAAGGCCGTGGACTCCGCTGCCTGATTTTCAGGATTGATCGAAAAATTAAAACAAGAGGGCTGCAAGGCCCTCTTTTCTTTCCCCCATAAAATGTAGGTTGTGGGTGAGATATCAGCCGAACCCCAACACGCTGCTTGTTTCACAAATAATCAGGCAGCCTGCTTTATGGTCTGCAAAGATTATCGTACACAGTCGGTGACACTTGGCAGGAACCGTGGTGGCCGGCGCGCATGGGTAGCTTGTTCAAACGCATAGGCTATTC
>JBOIBD010000232.1:0-3301 GCA_050739415.1 Gammaproteobacteria bacterium
GCAGCCGTCCAGTTCGACTGAAGTCCGGGTGCAACGCTTGGCTGAGGTAAAAGGTGAGCACCAGGCGCGCATAAGCACGGGGCTGGATGAACTGGATCGGGTGCTGGGCGGCGGACTCGTGGCCGGTTCGGTGACCTTGATCGGCGGCGATCCGGGTATCGGCAAATCCACATTATTGTTGCAGGCGGCAGCAAGTCTCTCTGATGAACGTGTCGTGCTCTATATCACCGGCGAAGAATCCCTGGAACAAGTGGGTCTGCGCGCTCGCCGGCTGGCTGTGGCGAACCGTCCACTGCAACTGGCAGCGGAAACCTGCGTGGAACGCATGCTGGAAATTGTGGCGACGCTCAAACCCGCGGTACTGGTGGTGGACTCCATCCAGACCATGTTCACGGAAATTCTGCAGTCGGCGCCGGGCGCCGTGGCACAGTTGCGCGAATCCACTGGCCTGCTGGTACGTTTCGCAAAAAACAGCGGCACGGCTATCTTCCTGGTGGGCCATGTCACCAAGGAAGGCGCCATCGCTGGACCGCGGGTGCTGGAACACATGGTGGATACCGTATTGTATTTCGAAAACGACGCCGGCAGCCGCTATCGGGTGATCCGCGCGGTGAAAAATCGCTTCGGCGCGGCGAATGAACTGGGCGTGTTTGCCATGACTGAAGCTGGTTTGAAAGAGGTCAAAAATCCGTCAGCGATTTTTCTGTCACGCCACAGCACACCAGTCAGCGGCAGCGCCGTCACCGTCATTCGTGAAGGCAGCCGTCCCATGCTCATTGAAGTACAAGCATTAGTAGATGAAAGTCATCTCGCAAATCCGCGCCGCGTGGCAGTCGGACTCGATCAAAATCGCTTGTCCATGTTGCTGGCGATTCTGCACCGCCACGGCGGCGTAGCCATGTTCGACCGCGATGTGTTTGTAAATGTGGTGGGTGGCTTACGCGTGAATGAAACCGCCGCCGACCTACCCATCATGCTCGCGGCCTTATCCAGCTATCGCGATAAACCACTGCCGAACGATCTGGTGCTATTTGGCGAAGTGGGACTCGCCGGCGAGATCCGACCGGTATATAACGGCGAAGAAAGATTGCGTGAAGCCACCAAACATGGTTTCAAACGCGCCATCGTGCCGAAGGGAAATGCACCGCGCAAAGACAGCCTGAATGGCATACACATCACGCAGGTCAGCCGCTTATCCGAAGCTTTGAATGCGATATAACAATAACGCCTAGTAACGTTCTTACGGCAGCTCTCGCTGCTGACATTCCCATTTCTTGAGGCTAAATAACTGCAAAAGCCTGCTATTGGCATGCTCCTTGCTTGTATTCCTGTGGGGAGACGCGGCAAGGGTGCGCGTCGGCCGTTACCTCCAAGCCGTGCGCGCACCCTTCTTTAACGCCTGCCTAGAGCCACGGAAATAGCGTGCAGTAAAGCTGCGCGGGTTCCGGGCTTGCGTTTGTGACTGACACAAATTGTCAACGAGTGACAATCTCCGGCTGCCCGTCGCGCTTATGTAACAAAAGGCATATTCGCAAACTTGAAATATACGAGAACGAGGGTTCCTTAAATGCACTCCGACAAGAAACTCTATTTCCAGCATATATGCAGACTCGCCATGGTGCTCGTAATCGTGATCTGCGGATTAACTGGCTGCGGCGGTGCTAGTTCGGGATCGGATCCATCATTGCCAACTGCCACAGATGGCAATCTGAATGTTGTCTCCGGCGCCATGCAATCCAGCACGCTTTCTGGCACAGGCGGTGGCACACTCACTTATGAAATCACCGTACAGCCTAAGGACGGGACGGCTACTCTGACCGATGCCGCGACCGGTGCATTTACCTACACCTCCTATCCGAACTTTTCCGGCAGCGATAGTCTTCTATTTACGGTCAAAGACAGCAACGGCACGTCGCAACCCGCGACCGAAGCCATCACAGTCACGAGCGGTGCACTCGGCGCGCCACGAGCGGTCGCCAATATCGGCGTCAATACAGACTGGGTGTGCTACTGGTGCGCGGCGCAACCGTATGTAGATGTGCTACATCAGGCTGCGGCTTTCTATGATCCCGCCAACAACAACACCCTGCTCGTTGAGGAAGGCAAACTCGATTCAAATGGCTGGCCGGAAGAAGATTTCAAGGTCTTCGCCTTGGACAGCAGCACCGTCGCAGACGACAGCAAAGATGACCCGGGTACGCAGCCGACCCTGACCGGCAACTACCAGCTTTCCTTCAACGGGAAAGCGACCGTGACCGATGCCGGTTACGGTTCAGTAACCAACCAGCAGTACATCTCCGCTACCAACACCACCACGGCTACGGTCGCGGCCGTACTGTCGAATTCCGGAACTTTCAATCTGACGCTGGTATTCAAAAACACACAGCGCACCGCGTCTTCGCCGATGGATACCGGGGTTACCAACATCCAGATCATTCGCCCGCAATACGCCCCCAATGGGGCCGAGTGGTGGGCCAGCCCCACTCAGGAATTTACCACGCCATTCCTGAATTCCTTCAAAGGCTTCAGCACCATCCGTTATGAGAACTGGACCAAGCCAATCGGTTCGCCCGAAGTCAATTGGAGTGACCGTACCCCCGACAACTGGCCCGTGGCTGGCCACTTGACGGAAGCCGCACCAAGTTCACTGACATACTTGGTCCCTCCGCCGAAAACCTGTACCGCCTATTGTGACTGGTATACCAGCGGTCAATCCTGGGAAAGTGTGATTGATCTTGCCAACGCTACCCACACTGATATGTGGATCAACATCCCGACCATGGCCACGGACGATTACATAAAAAGCCTGGCCGCGCTGATCCAATCCAAATTGGATCCGAACCTGCACGTTTACGTCGAATGGAGCGATGAAATCTGGAACTACGGTAACCCCTTCTGGACCGAAACCGATTACAACGCCGACCAGACAACTGCACTGCTCGCGAACGACCCGACGGCAGCTGCCAACTACAAAGCACACTGCGCTAGTTGGGCAGCCAGCGAATGTCATGTAGCCGAGCGGGTAATGCAGTTCTCGAATGACTTTGCCTCGGTGTACGGTCAAAGCGCTATCAACAATACCATCCGCCCGGTCCTGTGCACGCAGCTCGTGCAACCCAGTTATATGGCCGAAGCACTCGGATACATAGCCGCCGTCTACGGTCCGCCCTCGAATGACGAGCCAGGGAAGGGCGAAGCCCGAGGCGAGGAGCCCGCGGTAGCCCCGCGAGCGTAGCACCAGTCTGCGCCAGTGCGAAGGTCGCAAGGGGCGTAGAGTCAGTGTGGAGGGAGTGACGCGAAG
>JBOIBD010000233.1:0-3255 GCA_050739415.1 Gammaproteobacteria bacterium
GACCTTCCCCATCAGATCGGAAGTCCAGTACTTCGCGGTCGCAGCGTCGTCAACGCCCAGTTTCTTCTTCAATGCCAGTTCAATGCAGCGATCCACATAGACGCGGCCGATAGCCAGCTCGGCCTTCATCTCGGCCAGTTTGAAACGGGTGTTCTGGTACGCCGAAACCGGCTTGCCGAAGACCTTGCGGCCCCGGGTGTATTCCATGGTCTGCTTGAGAGCCGCTTCAGCACCCGCGACGGAGGTGATGGCGATCATCAGGCGCTCCCAGGCGAGTTCCTGCATCAGCATCACGAATCCCATGCCTTCGCGGCCGAGCAGGTTTTCCTTGGGCACGCGTACATCCTTGAAGAATAGCTCGCAGGTGTCCTGTGCATGCATGCCGATTTTCTTCAGCGGCCGGCCCTTGCTGAAACCCTCTGCATTGGCTTCCACCAGCAGCAGCGAAATATCTTTCGAACCCTCACCGCTATTGCCGGTCTTGGCCACCACGACGACCAGGTCGCTCAGATAGCCGTTGGTGATGAAAGTTTTCGAGCCATTCAGCACATAGTGGTCACCTTCCAGCGTCGCAGTGGTCTTGACCGCCTGAAGGTCGGAGCCGGTGCCCGGCTCGGTCATCGCAATGGCGCTGACAATCTCGCCAGTAGCCATCAATGACAGCCACTTCTTCTTTTGATCTTCATTGCCAAAATTATTGATGTAGTTGGCGACGATATCGGAGTGCAGCGAGAAGCCCACACCTGAATCTCCGGCGTAGGACTGCTCCTCCATCAGGATCACGCTGTAGCTGCGATCCACACCCAGACCGCCGTAGGCCTCCGGCATGGTCACGCACAGCAGGCCCAGTTCTCCAGCCTTGTTCCACAGCTTGCGATCGACATGCTGCTGGGCTTCCCAGGCTTCGCGGTGAGGGACAACTTCCTCGGCAAAGAAACGGCGTACGGTCTTGCGAAAATCTTCATGTTCGGCACCAAACAATGTTCTGGGAATCATGCGTTACTCCATAAGGCTGTGGAAATATTACATACAGTACGTACTGCATGCTGAATGAGCGGGGCGACCTTCGTCAAAATGCTTTCGGACATTTATCCGCTAAATCCGGACAGCGTCATCAAATATTTACATACAGTACGTACTGCTTATAATATACCGATCTTGAACTGCAAGACAATTACCTTGCTCACCTGCCACTGCCACCGCGATCAGATTGGTAGCTAAACTCTCGCAAATTAAAACAGGAACGCCAATCGCGTGATACCCAAAGCCAAAACCAGCAAACGCCGTACACAGACCGAACGCAGTGATGCGATGCGCAAGCGCTTGCTCGACGCAACCCTGAAATGTCTGGCACACGATGGCTACGCAGGAACCACCGTCAGTTCCATCGTCCGTCGCGCAAAAGTCTCACGCGGCGCACAGGTGCACCACTACCCATCCAAGGACGCGTTGATCCTCGATGCCACCGAGCATCTGATGCGACGCGCCTACCGCACCCTCGGAGACTTGTTACTAGGGATTGCTGACGAAGAAGATCGCCTGCAAGCCTTGGTCAACACAACCTGGGAAGGCATTTTCGACACCCCGATGTTCAACGCCTTTGCCGAACTGATGATTGCCAGCCAGCGTGACCGCAAGCTGGCCGATTCCCTGCACAAACTTTGCGCCAGTGCACTTCAAGCCATGGAACAACCCTCCGGGCATTACTTCGAGGCGCGTCCAGATAGCCTGGGCAATCCCCTGGACATGTTCGTGCTGATGACCTGCACCATGAGCACCATTGCCTGCGTCCGTCATCTCGATCCGGGCGGTGTGCAGGCACGCCACATCCTTGGACTCTGGCTAAAGCTTATCGCCACACAAATACGCGCGCGCAAGGGTGTCATGGCCCCGCCACCCAAGCCACTGGGATGGAAGCGGACCGATCAAATTGGTAACAGTGAAAATACGACGTAGAATCCAGCGCGCCTGATATCTAAATATCCAAAGACGACGGCAGCAGAAAAGGACGGCACCCAGTAGAACGTCTTTGATACCATTCAAACTCGCATGGAGCTCTACAACGTGATTTGCCATCACGCTGCAGACTCAAGCTCGACGCGTTCTTCGCCAAAGCCAAAAAGTAACTACGTACGCACATCATTAACACGCCATTTAGAGGATCTCATGAGCGAAACCGCACCAGCCACTACCGGGCCAAAACCCAAGAAATCCGTCGCGCTGTCCGGCGTTGCTGCCGGCAATACTGCTCTGTGCAGTGTCGGTCGCAGCGGCAACGACCTGCACTATCGTGGCTATGACATTCTGGATGTCGCCGACCAGTGCGAGTTCGAGGAGATTGCACACCTGCTGGTGCACGGCAAATTGCCGACCCA
Organism: Gammaproteobacteria bacterium; assembly: GCA_050739415.1. GTDB lineage: Bacteria > Pseudomonadota > Gammaproteobacteria > Natronospirales > REEB76 > REEB76. Next base: position 2,376 of record JBOIBD010000233.1, read on the forward strand.
GTCAGAATTGGCAACGTACAAAGCCAAGCTCAAGTCCCTGCGTGGCCTGCCTGCTGCGGTGAAAAGTGCGCTGGAAGCCCTGCCGGCGGCCTCACACCCGATGGATGTGATGCGCACCGGCGTTTCAGCGCTGGGCTGTGCGTTGCCAGAAAAGGATGACCATAACCATCCGGGGGCGCGGGATATCGCAGACAAGCTGCTGGCCAGCCTGGGATCCATGCTGCTGTACTGGTACCACTACGCGGTCAACGGCAACATCATTGATGTTGAGACCGATGATGACTCCATCGGCGGGCATTTCCTGCATCTGCTGCACGGCAAGGCGCCGCGCAATTCCTGGGTCAAGGCGATGCACACCAGCCTGATCCTGTATGCCGAGCACGAATTCAATGCCTCGACCTTTACCTGCCGGGTGATTGCCGGCACCGGCTCGGACATCCATTCCTGCATCACCGGCGGTATCGGCGCCCTGCGTGGACCCAAACATGGCGGTGCCAACGAGGTCGCCTTTGAAATCCAGAAGCGCTACGACTCACCGGACGAAGCCGAGGCGGACATAGTCCAGCGCGTGGCCAACAAGGAGGTCGTGATTGGCTTCGGACATCCGGTCTATACCATCTCTGATCCGCGCAACAAGGTGATCAAGGAGGTCGCACGCCGGCTTTCCGAGGAACAGAACAGCAGCAAGATGTTCGATATCGCCGAACGCCTGGAGTCGGTGATGTGGCGCGAGAAGAAGATGTTCCCGAACCTCGACTGGTTCAGCGCGGTGTCGTATCACATGATGGGCGTACCCACGGCGATGTTTACACCGCTGTTTGTGATTGCACGGACTTCCTGCTGGTCGGCGCATGTCATCGAGCAGCGCATCGACAAGAAG
>JBOIBD010000234.1:0-3246 GCA_050739415.1 Gammaproteobacteria bacterium
TCATTGTGTGCATCAAGTATCAGGTGTTCGTACTACGGGCGGACAACAAAGGCGAGGGTGGCATTCTGGCACTGCTGTCCCTGTTGGACCCCTGGCGCATGCGCCGCAGCAAACGTTCCCGCATCCTCATTGCTCTCGGCATTTTCGGAGCGGCGCTGCTCTATGGTGACGGCATGATCACCCCAGCTATCTCAGTATTGAGCGCCGTGGAAGGCTTGCAAGTCGCCACGCCATCACTGGACCGCTCAGTAATCATTCTCATCACCGTCATTGTGTTGGCGCTGTTATTCGTGTTCCAGAAAAGCGGTACTAGAAAAGTCGGCTTTGTATTCGGACCTATCATGCTGATCTGGTTCGTAGTAATTGCTCTGCTTGGGCTCGTGGCCATCCTGCATTACCCGGCGGTCCTGGTCGCCGCCAATCCCGCGTATGCCTTGCATTTCATCTTCCACCACGGGTTTGCCGACATCGTAGTGCTCGGGGCTGTATTCCTGTGCGTAACCGGCGCCGAGGCGTTATACGCTGATTGCGGCCATTTTGGAGTCAAGCCAATCAGGTTGTCTTGGTTCTGTTACGTCATGCCGGCGCTGCTGCTCAATTATTTTGGTCAGGGTGCAACAATACTTGCAAACCCTGGCAAACCGGTGCAGTTGCTGTTCTACAGCTTGGTACCGAATTCCGGCTGGTTTCTCTATCCGTTGGTGATACTTGCAACAGTCGCGACGATAATAGCTTCACAGGCGGTCATTTCAGGCGCGTTTTCACTTATGAGTCAGGCTATTCAATTCGGTCAGAGTCCACGGCTCACGATAGTGCGCACATCGCCTGACAACGAGGGACAGATATATATCCCCTCCCTCAATTGGATATTGATGATTGCTACCATCGCTATCGTGCTGGGTTTTAAGACTTCAGATAATCTGGCGGCAGCTTACGGTGTGGCGGTGAGTTCTACCATGCTCATCACCACAATGCTTTTATTCCTGGTGATGCGCGAGCGCTGGCACTGGAATATTGCCGTCGTAGTACCCATTATTGCGTGCTTCTTCATCGTGGATTTTGTGTATTTTCTCGCCAATATCTTCAAGATATGGGATGGCGGCTGGTTACCCCTGCTAGTGGGTTTGGTGGGCTTCACCATTATGACCACATGGGCTACAGGCCGGCAGAATCTAATTGACCGGTTGCGGACCAGCACTGAACCGCTGGATGTGTTTCTGGATCACATCAGGATGCAGCGGCCTGCGCGTGTGCGTGGCACCGGCATTTTCATGACCGCGCCCAATCTCGGCACACCACCCATGTTGCAACTTCATCTGCAGCACAATCAGGTGCTGCATGAGCAAGTGGTGCTGCTCACGGTACTCACGGAAGACGTTCCCATCGTGCATCCACAGCGGCGCCTGGAAGTAGAGAAGCTGGAACTGGGCTTTTACCGGGTTCTGGCACATTACGGCTTCATGCAAATTCCGAACGTGCCCCAGGCATTGCGGCGTGCCAAGGATTACGGTCTGGTGATAGACCCCGAGACTGTCACATATTACATTGGGCGTGAGACGCTGGTACCTACTAAAAATATGCCGACCATGATAGCCTGGCGTGAGAAGTTGTTCGCATTCATGTCGCGTAACGCCATTCGCGCAACGGATTTCTACCAGATTCCACCGGACCGCACCATCGAGCTGGGTTTGCGTCTGCGCTTCGCCGAGATTCGTCCCTCGCGCGTCATACCGTTGCCGCCTCCGCCGCCACCCTCAAAATTGTGAGGGCCGAATGTTCACCAAGCTGATTACGCTCATTGCGGGCTTCATAATTGGTACCATTTCCACACTGGGTTACGGCGGAATCGTGCTTTTAATGGCCATCGAGAGTGCCTGCATTCCGCTGCCCTCGGAAATCATCATGCCGTTCTCGGGCTATCTCGTGTATCGGGGGGAGATGACGCTGTGGCTCGTGGCGCTGGCGGGTGCTGCGGGTTGTGTGTTGGGTTCACTTGTCGCGTATTGGGTGGGTGCGTGGGGTGGCCGTCCGCTAGTGGAGAAATACGGCCGCTATATGTTGGTGTCGCATCACGATCTGGATGTGGCGGACCGTTGGTTCAACCGTCACGGTGACGTCATTATTCTCATTGGCCGGCTACTGCCCCTGGTACGCACCTTCATCGCCTTTCCGGCCGGCGTGGCGCGCATGTCCTTGACTAGGTTCATCCTCTATACCTTCATCGGCTCTTATATCTGGTGTTGGGCTATGGCTTGGGTGGGCTTGCGCTTAGGCGAGCACTGGAACACGCTCGGACCCTGGTTCCACCGTTTCGATACCATCATCGTGGTGCTGGTGGTGCTGGGGTTCATCTGGTATGTGTGGCGGCATGTGCGCAACCTACGCCGTCCTTCCGCGCCGGGTTGACAGAGAGTCCATCGGGGATAATAATTCTTATCAGCGCCGATTTGATACTCAGCTTGCGGGCGCTTTATAAATACGGCTAAAGCGGTGTCATAAATGACCTGCTTAAGCGAAAGCTGAGCGGGTTTTTTTATGGGCGTCAGTTTATGAATCCGCTTTCCACCTCCTGGGACCAGCAGGCGTTTCCGGTTTTACCGTCGGTGTCTTTCGAGTTCTTTCCACCCAGTACGCCGGAATTGCAAAAGAAACTGTGGCAAGCGCTGGAACGTCTGGCGCCGCTGGCGCCGCGTTTCGCATCGGTGACCTACGGCGCCGGCGGCTCCACCCGTGAGCGCACCCATGAGACCGTGGTGGATATCGAACGGCGCCTGGGTCTGCGCCCAGCGGCGCACCTGACCTGCGTGGGTGCCGACAAGGCCGAGATCGAAGCCGTCGCCCGCCATTACTGGCAGGCCGGTATCCGGCATGTGGTGGCGCTGCGCGGCGATCCTCCGGACGGGCAGGGCAAATTTACGCCGCATCCGGGCGGTTACACCTGCGCGGCGGAGCTGGTGGCGGGCTTGAAACGCGTGGCGGATTTCGAGGTCAGCGTGGCGGCGCATCCGGAAGTGCATCCCGATGCGGTCTCGGCCCAATCCGATCTTGAAAATCTTAAGCGCAAGCAGGACGCCGGCGCTGCCCGCGGTATCACCCAGTTTTTTTTCGACGTTAACGTGTTTCTGCGTTTCCGTGACGCGGCGACAAAGGCGGGCGTAAGCATGCCGCTGGTGCCCGGCATCCTGCCGGTTACAAATTTTCAGCAGGTGCAGAAATTCGCCGCGCGTTGCGGTGCCAGTGTACCGG
>JBOIBD010000235.1:0-3221 GCA_050739415.1 Gammaproteobacteria bacterium
ACCTTCTATGACCGGCGTGAAATCTGCGAAACAGCGGAAGACCAGTGACGAGATTTCCTGATAACGGCTCATGCGTACCGGCAGATACACGCCATCCGGGCAGCGGCGGTGCGCTTCATACATCGGCATGGCGGAGCGCACACCAAACTTGCGTGCTTCATAACTAGCGGCACACACCACGCCGCGATTGCTGAGACCGCCCACAATCACCGGCTGGCCCTTGAGGTTGGGATGGTCGTGTTGTTCCACGGATGCGTAAAACGCATCCATGTCCACGTGTGCAATCAGACGGTTGTTCACGGGTGCTTGAGTTTGTCGACACCGTTCTGCGAGAGCAGCACCACATTTACACTGCTGACGTAAATGCGCCCGGCTGCACGCAGCGCTTCGATCTCAGTGTGATGCAGTTTGGCGTCCAGACGAATGTAATCCTGCTCTTCGACGAGTACCGACAGACTCTGTTTGAAAGCGCGGAAGGCAGCCCCTTTCGACATCGCCCACAATCTATCCAGCTCCTTGAAACTGGTTAGGGGCTTAACGTCATGATTCACGTCACACGTTAATAGTGGAATTTGGCGAGGATCGCATTGACCGTTTTGGTTATAGCTTGCTCGGAATAATTATCCTGATTGACTACATCATTGGTCCAGCCACGCCACATCAGCTTCTTGCTGTGACCATCGGTGATATCGAGCATCAAGGTACCCTGTTCCTGAGTCTGCACATTGTTACCAGTCGATATGCTGCCGAATCTGCCGGGGCCCGCGCTAAAAAAGCCGAAACTGAAACTGCCACCACTGCTTTGTAATTGTGTCTTGCCGACGATGTGATAGGTGACGATGAAATCCGGGTTCTGATCCAGGCTGGTTTCGGTGAACCCACGGGCAGTGAGGTTGGCGACTGTGGCACGTTGCACACGGTCTTCAAGGATCTCGCTGTTGAGAATCGGATCTTTTATTTTGCCAATCGGAGGGGTTACCCAGGCAAAGGTGTGCAGATTCGTAAACTGTGCGTTGCTGTCCTGCTCCACATATACACGCGGCGCGCACGCTGTCAGCAGTAGGACAAGGGTGGCTGCAAACAAGGGAGCGAGGCGTTTCATGGGAGGTATCGTCCGAATCTTGGCGGGATTGCCTTGATTTTAGGCCTCAAGTCTAGCACGGAGATTCCCGCCGGGAAGCCCGATATTCTGTAAACTAACCGACCTTGTATATGAAGCTGGGGTTGTCGAATCGGGGCGGCAATCGGGTCGGGGAAGCTATGTCTACTATAAGAAATATCCGGCACCTGTCGCTGGTGTATGCCGGTGCACTGGCCGCGGCCGCCGTGGTGGTGCTGGCGTACCTGTCGTTGAATTTCGGTGTGCAGATCACCAGTGTTTCGGCCTTCGCCGGTTTCATCCTGTTCGGCGTTGCGATCAAGGCGTTCGGTTTTCCGGCTCCGCACATCGGCTACGTTGCACTGGACCGCGTAGTGCAATTTGCCAGTATCCTGATTTTCGGCACGCTCCAAGCTGCCTGGATTGTCGGCATCGCCGCCTTGGTCTGGCCGTTACTGCCCTGGGGCAGTGCCCGGACCAGCACGCGATTCACGCTGGTGCGTGCATTGCACAACTCGGGGATGATGATCTTTGTCGTTTTGATCACCGGCGGGTTATACCAGTTCTTCGGAGGCGATGTGCCGCTCACACGGCTTGCCTCACGTGATGTGCTGCTAATCATCGTTCTGGCACTCATCATGCAGTTATTGAACGTCGCGTTCATGGCTGTGATCGCCTGGTTTGAACATTACGATTGGCGCAAGGCATTTGACTACTTTGGAACGACGGTGGATCTGGCAGCTATCCCGCTGGCGGTATTTACTGCGCTGATCTATGACCGGCTGGAAATGCCCGTCTTTATTCTGTTCCTGATTGTTTTGGTGTTAATAACGTACATCGTGCGCAGACTCGCGGATACCCGCCGCGCACTCGAAACCAAAGTGGATGAACTGGTGGCGGTGAATCGCGTAAACAGAGCAGTCAGCAGTTCGCTGGTACTGGATGAACTATTGGAGCTCATTTTCAGCGAAAGCCGGAGTCTGATGAAGTTCGATATCTTTATGTTGGCGCTGTATGACGAAAACTCACGTGAGTTGGATTTCAGGTTGCACCACAATCCGCAGGGACGCCAGCCGCAGCGACGCCAGAGTCTTGGGGTAGGCGTCATGGGTTGGGTGGTGAGCCACAATCAGCCGGCTTTCATCCACGATCGTGAGACCGACAAGAGCGAGTTCAAAAGCATGCTGTTTCACATCGGCGATACGCCAGAGACCCAATCGTTAATCGCGGTGCCTATGACCTTCCGCGATCGAGTACTAGGAGTGTTGAGCGTGCAGGGCTACGCTGGTGGTGTGTTCGGTGAACCGCAGGTTAACCTGCTGATGGCATTCGCCAGTCAGGCAGCGATTGCCATCGCCAACGCACGTTTATTCGAGGAACTTGAACGCAGTCGCAATCAACTTGAACAGCGGGTAGCCGAGCGTACCCATGAGTTGGCACTTAGGACCGAAGAATTGCAACGCGCCAATCTTGAGCATCAAAATACCATCTTGGAGAACACCAGGACCAATCTGGAAAACAAGCGAATCAACGAGGAAAACCGCAGAATCAACCAGGAAAATCAGAAACTGCTGATCAAACTCCAGCGGCAGACACTAGAAGACGGACTCACTGGTCTGTACAACCGACGTCATCTGTATGACCGGCTTGGCCACGAGATGAGCCGCGCACAACGTTATAAACGCGAACTCACGCTGGTCATGGCGGATATCGACCACTTCAAGATAGTCAATGACCGATTCTCACACATGATCGGGGATGCTGTACTGCGCACCGTTGCCAATATCCTGCGCGCCCAGTGTCGCTCCATAGATATCATCGCGCGCTACGGCGGTGAGGAATTCCTGCTGTGTTTTCCTGAGACATCGTTGGCGAACGCTGTTTCCGTATGTGAGAAGATTCGGCAGCAGGTGGAGGCCAACCAGTGGGACAAGATTCAGCCGGAACTCGCGGTCACCATCAGTTTCGGTGCAGCTGCCGCGGCGCCGGATTACGAGGTGGATAAAGTCATCGCTGTCGCTGATGAGAAACTGTATGAAGCCAAACACAGCGGCCGCAATCGCGTCTGCGCCTAGGCCGCCACCACATAGGCAAGAATCAACATGACACCACCCACCAGCAC
>JBOIBD010000236.1:0-3216 GCA_050739415.1 Gammaproteobacteria bacterium
CTACCTTTCATGCGTAAGCTGAATGCGGCACATCGCGAAGCGATGTCGACCTACTGAGTCTCGCATAATATAGTGACATCCTGGTCAAAAAAATAGGCCGGCGTGATGCAGGAAAGCAAAACCCAGGTTACGCCGCCGGCGCACGCGGGTCATCCCGCGGCGCAGGGCGCGGGCGGATTCGCCCAGGTCTTGGGCGCACAGGTTGGCCAACTCTTGGCCTTTGACGTTGCCCCATACCGCCTCCACCGGATTGAGGTCCGGCGCATAGCCGGGCAGCCGTTCAACCGTGAGCCACGCACGCTGCCCGTCGAGATACGCCTGCATGATTTTGCTCTTGTGCACGGGCAAGCCATCCCAGATCAGGATGCACTGGTGCCCGCGTAGCATCCGCTGCATCTGGGTGAGAAAGTCGATGAGCTTGTCGGTGGTGTAGCTGTCGGGGGTGGTGCGGAAGAACAGCCGGCAGCGTTTGCCATCGGAGCGGTAGGCGAGCGCGGCGCTGACCGACATCTTTTTCCAGTTGAAGGCGTGGGTCAGGACTGGGGTTTCCCCCTGGGGCGCCCAGGTGCGCCGGACCGAGGGGCGCTGTGAGATCCCGCTCTCATCCTGAAAGGCAATCCAGGCGCGCAGACGGCGGGCTTTTTTTTAACCTTGGGCCACTGCGTGGCGATCCACTCCCGGATCGCTGGCTCGTTGCGTTCCCGGGCCCGCTTCGCGGGGCGCTGCAAGGTCCACTGCATACCTCGAAGAATCTTCCACACGTGCCCGGGGTGGTACCTGACCCCGGTCAAGCGCTGGATCACGCGGGCCACCCGCGGCAGCGTCCACAAATCCGTATCGAAGCCGTGCGCCTGCGCGCCGGCCCGCAACGTGCGATCAATGCGAGCGAGCTGCGTGCGCTTCAGCCGGGGCTTGCGGCCTGCGCGGCCCGCGCCTTTAAGGGCCCCTGCGCCCCCGCGGCGAAACTCCGCGTACCAACGACTGGCACTCTGCCGGGTCACGCTCAAGCGGCGCGCTACCTCCGCTTGGGTCGTACCCGCCTTGAACAGGCGGCCGGCGCGTCGGCGCCGCCGTTCCAGCGCCCGGAAATCCCGCCGGGGACGGATTGCTTTGTGGCTGTCCATGGCGCAACAGCGTAACCGCTCTCACCAAGGTTGTCACTGTATTATGCGGGATTCAGTAAGTCACCGTCTTCTTAGATTCGTTGCTTAGAAGTATTCGAGGACTGCGTTGCTCCTGTGGACGATGCGCAACAGAAGGAAATCACAGTCGCCGTCAGAATGACGTCAAATGCGATGACGGTAAGGGTCTAAATTCTCAAGTCTGGAGTTCCACTAAAGTGAAAAGCAACTTAATGATCGGTAAAGCGGTACGCGTGGCACTCCTCATGGGTGTCGGGGTAACTGTCGCCGCCCCCGCGGTTTTTGCGCAGGATGCGTCTCAGAGCAATCAGGAAGCCAACCAAAATCAGCAAAACAGCAGCACGACACAGCAGTTGGGCAAGGTGGAAGTGACCGGTACGCGTATCTTGCGTACCAGCATAGAGACTGCGCAGCCAATCACCATCATTACACAGAAACAGATCCAAGCGAGCGGCTTGCTTTCAATTGGTGACGTCCTGAGCAGCATTACCCAGGCCACTTCCGCTTTGAACAGCCAGGATAACAACAATGGCGGTCCGCAAGGGCAAAGCGAAATTGACTTGCGTTATTTCGGAGCCGGGCGCGTCTTGATACTGGTGAATGGCCAACGTTGGACTAACAACATAGATGGGTCGGTTGACTTGAACACGATTCCAAGTTCCATCGTAGATCATATCGAAATCCTGGAAGACGGTGCCTCGGCGATTTACGGTTCAGACGCGATTACGGGTGTCATCAATATCATTACGGTGAAGAATTTCGATGGTGCGGAGGCACACGCGTTCTTCGGCGAAGACGACGCCCACGGAGACGGTGGCGGCTTTGACGGCAGACAACAGTCCTACGATTTCACCATGGGAGGCTCGATCGGATCGCGAGGGAACGTAGTATTTAACGCTTCGTATACTGAACAGGATCCGATTTGGGTCAGTAATCGAACTTACAGCAACGCATTTGGGCCCTTCGCGGCCGCCGCCGGCGATAACTTGGTTAATTCGTGGTTCCCGAACGGACGATTCATACTGGCCGACCCCTCTGGGACCGGCGTAGGGCAGGCAACGCCCAATCCGGGGACCCCGTTCGATACGCTCGATATGACACTAATCAATGCGCCAACGCAGAACCCAATGCTTGCCAATTTCCGCAACATCGAGAGTACCGACTGGGTGGCGCAAGAGGCATGGCTTCAAACACCCCGTGATAGCAAGTCCCTTTTCTTTCAGGGCCATTATGATCTTGCTGACAATTTGACATTTACCTCTATGGCCCAGGCGGTGCTTAACACCGGCAGCGAGTATTTGTCGCCGGTAATGGTGAGCCTTGGCCAATCTGGCTTTTTCCTGCGGAACAATGCATCCATTGGAGTTGGTGCGAACAATCCTTACAACCCGTTTCATCAGGACCTCGTGGCCAATTCCTCGCAATGGTGCCCGTCCGGTGCCTTGGCGGCTGGCCCGAACAAGGGCCAAGCTTGTCAGCAGAACAAGCTGCTGATATTGCTTGGCAAGAATATCCAGGATGCAGGGCCGCGTCTGACGGCGGGGTACAACACTAACTATACCTTCCGCATGGGCCTGAACGGATACTTCGATGCGCTCGGGAATGAATGGGATTGGTCGGCTGGCAGCAACTTTGGCCAAGCGGAAGACCTTACCAACAACTACAACATGCTGAACACCGTAAATGTAGCGACCGCCCTGGATGCCCCGGGCTATGCCCAGTGCAATGGGCCCGGACAATCGACACCGGCTTCATCAGGACAGTCGGTGGAAGTCGGTAATCTCTACTACCCGATCTTGATTCCTGGATGCGTGCCTCTAAATCTCTTTGGAGGCGACACGTTTAAAGGGTACGGTAGTGCGCCTAATCAGGGGTCCGTTACGCAGGCGATGCTTAAATACCTGCTGTATACGGACCCTGAGTTCGAGTGGAATCGTATGTATGACTATGATGTCAATCTCACCGGGGATCTTTTCCAATTGCCCGCGGGGCCCTTGGCGGCAGCAGTCGGCGCTGAAAGTCTGGAACAAATCAATTCCAGTCAAGTGAGTGGGCTTGAGGAGTCCCAAAACGC
>JBOIBD010000237.1:0-3210 GCA_050739415.1 Gammaproteobacteria bacterium
CATCAGGAATACGAAGGCACTGGCGTAGTGTTCACAAAAACCGCGGCGGGTGTCGAACAGGAATTCATCAATGCGATTCGGGCCTGTGAGTACACCGGGCTGCAAGGTGTATCGGAATGGCTGATCGTGGAACATGCTCAAGGCATCTTGGACGATTTTCTGAGGCGTCGCCGCGCCAGTGCTCCATTGCTTCGCCAGCGCGCGTGCGCGTGGATCTACTTTCGCTGGCAAATCGAGATCACGGCGCAGCGCCCATGACGGTTCGTTGATTCCATAACTGTAATCCGTGTAAGACGTAACAGTATAAAGTTTGCGTTCCGTTATGGATTGCGGCGTGACCAGTTCGTAGTCACTGGTCAGATGTGTGTTATCGGGCACTTGTACCGGAAGGTCCAGGGCATAAAGCACGCGTAGGTTGTTGGGTTCCAGGGTCATTTGATAATGCACTGGCGCACCACGGGTGGAAAGCGCCCAGCTTGTTTGCCGCAGAGGATTACCGATCGTCCAGGTTTCACCGTCGTAGTCGTGCAGCACCAGCGCGCGCCAGTAGAATTGCGGACGCGGCGGTATGGCGCTCAGAAACTTGACTCGGAAAGCGATAGCATCAGACTGGGCCAGTTTGCTCATGCTGCCCGGCGACATCTTGGTGGACAGTCCAGTTGTCGCTGCGTGCTGCGGTAGACCCAGTCCCCATAGAGGGCCCGGGATGCGTGGGAAAAACAGGAACAACACCGCGGCGAGCGGCAATGCTGGTATCAATAACCTGGCAGCGATTTTCATCGACAGTAAGGGTGTACGGCCCACATCCGGATGTGTCACGTTGAGTAACGCAGTGATTGCCAGCCACACGGCCGGAATCATGTAGATGGCGAGTGGGATGGTCTGATCGTAGAGAAAATTTGCGATGCCGATGAACAGCGTGATCACCATCACCAGAAAATAATCCCGCAGGCCTTTGGCTTCCATGAGTTTCAGAGCTGCCAACAGGATGAGCAGCGCGGTGCCGGCTTCCGGTCCATTCAAGGTACGGTAGGTGGCGAATACGCCGAGAAATGCCAGCAGTCCGAAACCGATGCGCGTATAACGGTTGAACAACGGCCAGCCGCGGTACGCAGCTGCTAATCGCCAGAGCACGATCAATGCAGCAGCAAACACGATCCAGGGTGCAAGATGCAGGGTATGCGGTAGTGCCATGACGAGCAGGGCGGCAATCACCCATAACAGACGCATGCGCTCCAAGCGTGCATCGAAATTCATGGGCATGACTGCGCTCATGAACGTCTTCCATCCCGTAGACCAAACAAAGCCAGCATTTTGAGACATCGGTCCCGGTGTGCGTCGCCGCCGGAAACGGGAATCTGCTGACTTGGCAGACGCAGCCCGAAATTCAAATTTTCCGCATGCGCCATGAGCACCCAGCGGCACAGCACCGACAGGCGCTCCTCCTGACTTAGCCCCGTCAGCTCTTCCCAGTCGAGCCAGCACTGCTCCTCGCCACTACCGGTAAATTGTTTGGTGAGCAGTTTTTGTTCGCGTGCCGACGCCTTCCAGGCAATATGCCGCGGCGAATCACCGGGCCGGTAGCCGCGCAGACCGCTGAAATCTTCTTGGCCCCGGCCTGTGTGACGGCCACCACCACGTCCGCCTTGGGGCGGCGGCAGGGGTGGGAAATTGTCCGCGGGATTCGGGTACACCAGCACCTGCAGATTCATATACACCCAGCTCCAGGCGCGAAACAAACCAAATGGATACGTGGTTTCTACCACCAGCCGATCCAGTTTCAGCCAGCCGCGTTTGTCCGTTACCAGTGGCACTGCCACGCTGCCGTGATCCACGGCTTCCACGTCACCCGTGACGGTCGTGTCGCCGGCCGCGGCACTCAGTGTGATCGCGATGCGCGCGGCCCGGCCCAAGTTGGTGACATGCAGATGAAAACGTGCAGTTTCACCGGCAAACACCGGCGAGGCTTTACCCGCGCTGATTTCCAGTCCGGCAAGATTGGCATGGCAGGCGTACATGGCCACGAAGCCCAAGCCGGTGAGCACGAACGTCAGCATGAATCCCATGCTGTTGGAATAATTCATGGAGCTCAACAGCATCACGAATAGTGTGGCGCCAAACAACAACCCTTGACGGGATGGCAGGATATAAATACGACGGCGGTCCAGACGCACCACATCGCCATCCGGACCCTGACGACGGCGTGCCCAGCTCTGTATCTGGCGATTCAGAAAATTACGCGTGCTTGCGAACATGTAAAACCAGGTGCTGCGTTCTGGGTGCTGAGTGCTGCGTGAAGAAAAACATGTGCGGTTTTACTCAGCACTCAGCACACGGCACTCAGTACTTTTTTTATGGAATCGGCACAGCGTCGAGCAATTCTTTCGCCACACTTGCCGAGGCGCTACTTTCATGTGTGGATTTCAGACGCAGGCGATGACCCACGACGCCGGGTAGCACCGCTTGCAAATCTTCAGGTATAACGCCGGCGCGTCCCATGAGCAGTGCCCAAGCCTGGGCAGCATGTTTAAGTGCGATGGCTGCGCGTGGCGACAAACCGTTTTCATACCGGGGCGCTTCGCGGGTGTGACGTACCAAGGCTTGCAGATAATCCAGCAAGGCATCCGACACGTGTAGTTTGAGCGCGGCACTGCGTAAGGCCAGCAATTCAGGGGCGCTCAACACCGGCCGCAAATCGTGCAGCAGTTCGCGCCGGTCGCGACCCTGCAGCAGGTCCCGTTCCGCCTGCTCGCCGGGATAACCCAAGCCGATGCGCATAAAAAAACGGTCGAGTTGAGATTCCGGCAATGGGAAGGTACCCACCTGGTGTAAAGGGTTCTGAGTGGCGATGACGAAAAATGGCTGGGGCAGCGGGCGCGTGACGCCGTCCACGGTCACTTGGCGCTCCTCCATAGCCTCCAGCAGCGCACTTTGGGCCTTGGGAGTTGCGCGGTTTACCTCATCGGCCAGCACCAAATGTGCGAATACCGGCCCCGGGTGGAAGCGGAATTCACCGCTTTGGCGTTCGTAGATTGATGCGCCGATAATATCCGCAGGTAGCAGATCACTGGTGAACTGGATGCGCTGGAATGTCAATCCCAACAAGCGAGCCAGTGTCTGCGCCAAGGTGGTCTTGCCTACGCCGGGAATGTCCTCGATGAGCAGGTGCCCACCGGTAATGAGACACACCAGGCTCAGACGGATCTGTGC
>JBOIBD010000238.1:0-3191 GCA_050739415.1 Gammaproteobacteria bacterium
AACAACGGTCGTGTCGAAGGCGGCGCATTCGTGATGGCGCCCGATGCTCAGATTGACGACGGCTTGCTGGATGTCGTGGTGGCCGGCGGACTGACTCGAATCGGAATTCTAGGACTAGTGCCTAAAGTGATGCGCGGTACGCACATCCGGCATCGCGCGGTAACGAAATTCCAGACCGGCACACTGCGAATCGAATCTAAAACCGGCCTGCCGGTACACGCGGACGGCGAGATCCGTTACGTAGATGCGAAGTCTCTCGACATTGAGATCCTGCCGCGACGGCTCAAACTTGTTGCTTGATGGAAGCCGCTGAGCGTTTCACCGAGCCAAGATAAATCGCCGCCAGAGCCAGTACCGCGCCGGCGATTTCCACCATGGTGAAACGGCGACCGAAAAACAGCACATCCCACACAAACGCGCACACCGGTTGCAGTAAAAGAATGAGCCCAACCTGGGATGTGCGAACTTTATGAATACTACTGGAGATCAATACCCAGCCCAGTACTTGGCCGAATACTCCATAGGCGATGAGCCAGCCGGCGTCTTTCCAGGTCGGAATCACGAAGGAAGCATGCTCTGGCCACATGGCGAGTGCCAATAATACGGCGGTCGCGAGCGAGATCACCGTAATTGTGACAAACGGTGAACCGACGGTTTCTGCAACACGCGCACGCCGCAGCGTCAGCAGGTACCCGCCGTAACAGAGCGCCGTAACCAGCCCCAAGATCACACCAAGTTGATAGCCTGCTGAAAACGACGACCAGTCGGTGCCCACCAGCAATACCAATCCGAGAATGGCGAGCGGAATTGAACCCATCTGAAACCACGTCAGCCGTTCCCGGAATACGATCACGCCTGCTGCCGCCAATACGAAGACCTGAAAATTAGCCAGTAGTGTCGCAACCCCCGGGCCCACGTATAGTATGCTGCGGTGCCAAACGCTCAGATCCAAGGCGAAGAACACTGCCGCGAGAACCAGCATCGCAACAGCTGCGGGTTTTAGGCGCACCCGCTCACGCCGCCACATCACGATGCCGAGCAAAATCAGGCCACCGAACAACATACGATAGAACGCACTGGTGGCCGGCGACACCGTGACCAGCTTTACGAACACCGCCGAGAAACTGATCATCACCGCGCCGGCAATCAGTTGCCACATGCTTGCCTCCGGACTATGGGATCGCTCAGCTACCGGAATGTAGCCTGAACGTTATTGAATGCTCATGCGTATCAATTCGCAGAACCTACCAGATAACGGTTGACTCTCTGCACATCATCATCACCCAGTGTACCGACAAGCGACGCGAGATTGAGTGTTGACAGCAGATACTGATAACGCGCCGTATCCAGATTCTGTAACGCCGAATAATACTGCTGCTGGGCGTTGAGCACATCGAGCGTGGTGCGCACGCCGACTTTCTGCCCGAGGATGGTGGCGTCGAGCGAGCTCTTGGCCGCGACCGCAGCCTGCTGCAGCGCAGCGATCTGCTGCACGCCGACTTCCACGTTTAGAAACTGCTGCTTGATCTGCACGTTGGTGTTCAAGAGAGCCGCCTGTAACTGATACTGCGCTTGCTGACTTTCAGCCTCTGCCTGATGCAGCTTGGACTGGTAGGCGCCGCCTGCGAACAAGGGTACCGAGAGCTGCACGCCGACAATAGTCTGCTTACTGCGATCCGGCGCCACCAATATTGGCAGCGTTCCACTCTGGCGCATATCCTGGTAACTCGCTAATAAGTTGAGTTGCGGGCGGCCGTACAGACTGTATTTGCTGATCTCCTCATTGCTGATATCGAGCTGTACCTGGGCGCTTGCCACCGTTGGGTTGCCTTTCTGGCCACGATCCATCCAGTCCTGCAGCTTATCCGGTTGCGGCGGGCCGGGTATAAAACTGTCCGGTACCTTCGCAAGTGCCTGCGGCGGCGCGCCCACGATGCTGGCAAATTGTTCCTGCTGGATGGTGAGGTTGTTGGCGGCGGAGATCTCCTGCGCCACGAGCCCGTCATAGCTTGCTTGGGCATCGTCCACATCCGTAATGTTGATCTTGCCGGCTTTAAAGCGCGCTTGGGCGCTCGCTAGTTGCTGCGAGGTTGCGGCCTTTTGTTCACGCGTGAGTTCGAGGTTGTCCTCTGCCATGAGCACACCAAAATATGATTGCGCGACGCGCAAAATCAGATTCTGGTCCGCGCTCTGGTACTGAATGGCGGCAAGCCGCGCTTGGTCATGCAGTTCGCCCATGCCGGCCCAAGCGCTCGCGTTGTAGAGCGGCTGGGTCAAGGTCACGCTGAAGCCGTGCAGATAGCCGCTGCTGTCCCCCACCAGCACCGAGTCCGGGAACCCAGACGGCAAATTCGCTTGGGAATTGATGTGCAGATAATTGTAATTGCCGGTGGCGGTGATCTGCGGCAGATACATCGCCGTGCCCTGCTTGCCGGTTTCCACGCCAGCCTGGTACGCATACTGGGCGGCCTTGGTGGTGGGATCGAATGCCTGAGCGCTCTTCACGGCCGCACTGAAATCCATGGCCTGCACGGCAGTCGCCACGCCGATCAGACTCGCGGTAATCACTCCGGTACGCAGACTGGCGAACAAGTTACGCGGCATGGTTGTTCCCTGATGCGACGGCTGGCACATGACCAGCCCGGAACAAGGCGGCATAGGCCGCCGGCAGAAACAACAGTGTAAGCAGGGTGGCGCCGGTCAAGCCGCCCATGATGGCCCAGGCCATCGGTCCCCAGAACACCGAGCGTGTCAGCGGAATCATGGCCAGTACCGCCGACGCTGCGGTCAAAAGAATCGGGCGGAAGCGGTGCACGGTGGATTCGATGATGGCTTCGTGCAGACTCGCGCCCTCGGAAAGCGCGTGATCAACCTGCACAATCAGGATCACGGAATTGCGTATGATCATGCCGAACAACGCAATCGTGCCGAGCATGGCCACAAAGCCGAAGGGTATCTGGAAAGTCAGTAGCATGGCGGTCACTCCGATCATGCCGAGTGGTGCGGTCAACAACACCAGCAGCATTTTCCCCATGTGCTGCAACTGGATCATCAGCAAGAACAGCACAAGGATCAACACCAGCGGCATGACCGCCATGACAGCCGCATTTGACTTGCTGCTCGACTCCTTGGAACCGCCAATCTCGATGCGATAACCCGCGGGCAATGTTTTGGCGAGTGCTTGGAGTTTG
>JBOIBD010000239.1:0-3188 GCA_050739415.1 Gammaproteobacteria bacterium
CCTTGACGCCGATGATGCCGTAGGTGGTAGCGGATTCCGCGAACCCGTAATCAATGTCAGCGCGCAAGGTATGCAGTGGTACGCGACCCTCGCGGTACCACTCGCTGCGCGCGATCTCTGAACCATTCAGGCGCCCCGAGACACGCACCTTGATGCCGAGCGCGCCCAGGCGCATGGTGTTTTGCACCGCGCGCTTCATTGCACGGCGGAACATGATGCGGCGCTCCAGCTGTTGTGCGATGCTCTCGGCTACCAGGTAGGCATCCAGCTCGGGCTTCCTGATTTCCTCAATGGCCACATCCACGTCCATGCCCGGCATCATCTTGATGAGCTGGGCGCGCAACGCCTCGATATCCTCGCCCTTCTTGCCGATTACCACACCCGGTCGTGCCGTGTGGATGGTGATGTGGCATTTCTTCGCCGGCCGCTTGATCTCGATGCGGCTCACGGAAGCTTGCGCGAGTTTCTTCTTCAGGAACTCGCGCACCTTGAGGTCGGCCAGCAGGTTTTCCGCATACGCGCCCTTGCTGGCGAACCATTTTGAGTTCCAGTCAGAAGCGATGCCCAGACGGAAACCAATCGGATTGACTTTCTGACCCATATTCGTCCTTACTCGTCGGCCACGGTGAGGGTAATGTGGCTGGTGCGTTTCAGAATGCGCGCGCCGCGACCCTTGGCGCGGGGCATCCAGCGTTTCATGCGTGGACCGTCGTCCACCAGCACGCGCTTGACCTTTAATTCGTCAATATCCGCGCCGTTGTTGTGCTCGGCATTCGCGATTGCCGACTCCAGCACTTTCTTCAGCAACTGTGCGGCGCGGCGTGGGCTAAACTCCAGGATCTGGAGCGCCTGGCCCACCTGTTTGCCACGGATCTGATCAGCTACCAACCGCGCCTTGTAAGGCGTGACGCGCGCGAATTTATGAATTGCTTCTACCTGCATGGCGTACGTCCTCAGGTCTTCGCCGGAGCGGCTTCAGCGGCGACCTTGCGCTCGCCGTGGCCTTTGAAGATACGCGTGACCGCGAACTCACCAAGCTTGTGACCCACCATGTTTTCGCTCACCAGCACTGGTATGTGCTGATGTCCGTTGTGCACCGCAAACGTCAGGCCCACCATCTCTGGCGTGATCATGGAACGCCGCGACCAGGTCTTGATGGGACGCCGGTTATTACTCGCCGCCGCCGCCTCGACCTTGCGAGCCAGGTGCGGATCAATGAACGGACCTTTGCGAATCGAACGTGGCACTTCACAAACCTCTATATTTAAAACTCAACTTCCAAATAAAACCGTTTTCAATTTTCAAATCGAATTACTTCGCCTTGCGGCGCCGCACAATCATGTTGTCGGTGCGCTTGTTCGCACGCGTCTTGTAACCCTTGGTGGGCTGGCCCCAAGGCGATACCGGATGACGACCACCCGAGGACTTGCCCTCGCCACCGCCGAGCGGATGGTCGATGGGGTTCATGGCCACGCCGCGTACCGTCGGGCGAATACCCTTCCAGCGCCGCGCGCCGGCTTTGCCGTACTGGCGCAGATTGTGTTCACCGTTGCCCACCTCACCGATGGTGGCACGACAATCAATGTGCACTTTGCGCATCTCACCGGAGCGCAAACGCACCGTGGCGTAGGCGCCTTCGCGAGCCACTACCTGCACGGAGGCGCCAGCGCTGCGCGCGAGCTGCGCACCCTTGCCTGGTTGCAGTTCCACGCAGTGCACCTGCGTGCCCACTGGGATGTTTCTGAGTGGCAGCGCGTTGCCCGGTTTGATGGGCGCGTGGCTGCCGGACACGATCTCCTGGTCTTTCGCCACGTCCTTGGGCGCGATGATGTAACGGCGCTCGCCATCCTTGTACAGCACCAACGCCAAGTGTGCCGTGCGATTCGGATCGTACTCAACGTGCTCGACGCGCCCCGGGATGTTGTCCTTGTCACGCTTGAAATCCACCAACCGGTAATGCTGCTTGTGGCCACCGCCCTGATGGCGGGTGGTAATGCGGCCCAAGTTGTTGCGGCCACCGCGTTGATGCTTGTGCTCCAGCAGCGCCGCATGCGGTGCGCCTTTGTGCAGGCCCGGCGTCGTCACAATCACCACGGCGCGGCGGCCGGGTGAGGTGGGTCTGGCTTTTTTCACTGGCATGTCGTTATCTCCGGATGCAAGGCACTCAGGCCTTCTCACCCATGAAGTTGATCGAACTGCCTTGTGCCAGAGACACGTAGGCTTTCTTCCAGTGGCTGCGCACGCCGGCGCGCTGACCGAAACGCTTGTTCTTGCCGCGCACATTCACGATCTGCACGTCGGTGACTTTTACCTCGAACATCTTCTCCACGGCGCGGCGCACCAAATCCTTGTCGGCATCACGGCGCACACGGAACACCACTTGGTTATGGCTTTCGCCCACTTTTGTGGCCTTTTCCGACACATGCGGACCGAGCAGCACGTGCATGAGTTTTTCCTGATTCAGGTTCATGCCAGCCACTCCTCGAGACGACGGATGGACGGCACGGTCATCAATATCTTGTCGTAGCCCACGAGACTCACAGGGTCCAATCCGGTGACATCACGCACATCTACATTCGGCAGATTGCGCGAAGCCAAATAGAGTTTCTCGTCTACCTGTTCGGTGACGATCAAAACGTTGTCGTTCAAACCCAATTCCTTGAGCTTGCCCACCAATTGCTTGGTCTTGGGCGCATCCAAACCGAATTCAGGCAACACCACTAGACGCTGCTGGCGCACCAGTTCCGAAACGATGACACGCATGGCACCCTGATACATCTTGCGGTTGACTTTCTGACTGTGGTCACGCGGCGCCGCCGCGAACGTCTTGCCGCCACCGCGCCACAGCGGGCTGCGGATCGAACCCGCGCGCGCCTGACCGGAACCTTTCTGAGCATGCGGCTTGCGGCCGCCGCCGCGCACCATGCCGCGTGTCTTCTGGGCTTTGGTGCCGGCTCGGCCTCCCGCCATATATGCGGTGACCACCTGGTGCACCAGGGCTTCATTGAATTCATGTCCGAAGGTAGCGTCCGAGAGGGTGATGGACTGACCGCCGGTATTGTTGTGCAATTGCAGTTCCATTCCGGCCTCCTCAACCACGAACCACGGGCCGGACGATGACGTTGCCGCCTTCGGACCCTGGCACGGCGCCTTTCACCAGCAACAGATTCTTCTCGGCATCCACGCGC
>JBOIBD010000240.1:0-3175 GCA_050739415.1 Gammaproteobacteria bacterium
CTAGCTCGGCCAGTTCCATCAGCGTGGTGTAACCCGAGCGCGTGATTACGACACGCGCGCGGTTGAGCATCTCGGCTTGCCTGTTCCGTTCGAGATAGCCGTATACCGTGGCGCCGCCGATCTTGCACTGCTCGCCGGCCGCATCCGGGCGCCCGAGTGTCACAACTACTTGGCCGGGAAGTTTTGGCAACGCAGTCAATACCAGCTCCTCGAGTAGGCCGCGTTGCGGCTCGATACCGGATATGGAAAAGAAATAATCAATATCCTCGGTCAGGTCTTTACGGCGAATGCTGGACAAGGGACCGATATACTCGAGTCGGCCATTACCCCAGTCAAACCGTGGATCGTGACCGAGATCGCCGGAAAGTCCGCGATTTTCTGCAACATCCGGGATCAACACTTTCGTAAATCCCTTGAGCAAATCGCGCTGACCCCATTCCGTCACGCGTTCCATCCAGCGGATTCGGCCGGGAATCATCTGGCGGATAGAGTGAAAGATGACGTAGCTCGGCACGGTCTCCGACCACACACCGAGACGACTGTCGGATACTACAAGGTCGAAACCACGTTCGGCTATCAATTTTTCAGTCAAACGGTGCTCATGCTTGAAACCCGCCAGAACCCACGGGATGGACAAACTCATACGCAGGTAAAACACTATCGGATAGCGACTAAACGGTGCAGGTGTGTCACGGAAGGGATAGTACTCACAAGTGTCGCCGAGTTCCGAACGCAGCAAGGTCATGCCAGGACCTGACTCCATCAGAATGGTGACTGCATCGCCGCGCTCGATAAGTGCACGAATCAGCATAAGACTGCGCGTGGCGTGGCCTAATCCCCAGTTATATACCGCATACAGAACCCGTCGTGACATGATTTGCTCTCGCGAAGAATGAAGACTTATCAGCTGATTGTAACAGTGCGCCGGATTCTGATTGAATCTATGGGATTCACAGGCTGCGGTAACTCAAGTCAAACAAACGATAAAACAAATCCTGTACTCAGCAATGATAGCGAGGACATTTTCACCGCAGCTGATAATCGCGATCTTTCCAGCGTATACCTGTTCCACTCCAGTGACGACAGGCGGAATACCAAGTCATGGCGAGGTACAGCGTACCGATGAGCGGCATACAGAGGCTCCACCAAGACGAACGATGATAAAACCTCAAGGTCGGCAGATAACTTAAAATCATCGCGATCCAGGCACACAGCGCGAACCAGCGTGCGATCGGAAAGAACAGACCCACTACCGGGATCCAGCAGGCGAGCAGCAACAGCAGGCTGCAAAGCCCGAGTAAAGTCATGGAATACCGTAGTTGCGTGAACGCCGAACGCGCCACCATCTGGGAAATTGATGCGAGCGAATCATAGGAACGGTGGCTTGTGGCGGCGTGCGTAAGGCCGATCCAGGTAGCATGGCCGCGCGCCTTGACCGCATGCGCGAGCGCACAGTCATCTATTAATTCACTGCGTAACGAACCAAACCCACCGATCTCCGCGAGCACACGGCTTTCCACCAAGATGCAGCCTCCGGCAGCCGCGGCCTGTCTGGACGATGGCTTGTTTGCCAGCTTGAATGGATACAGGAGTTTGAAGAAGAACACGAACGCTGGCATCAGCAACTGCTCCCAGAAACCGACCATGCGCAGCCATGCCATGAGAGACACAAGCTGTAGATTGCGTTCGTTTGCCATGCGTCTTAATGCGGTGACGGTGCCCGGCACGATTTCAATGTCAGCGTCCAGCAACAACAGCCAACGGCTCGCCGTCTGCAGCCGGCCCTGTTCCAGCGCCCAGAGTTTTCCACTCCAGTCAGTAGGCAACGGTGTCGCAATAATTACTTCCGCGCCCATTGCGCGTGCCACCGTGGCGGTCTCGTCGCTCGAGTGATCATCAATCACGATGACACTGAGAACAGAGCTTGAATTGTTCAATGCAGCGAGCGTGCGGGGTAAGAACCCGGCTTCATCGCGGGCGGGAATCAAGACGGTGATGTCGGTTGTATCACCATCATGCTGATTGGAATCGATTTCAAAGCGTTCACGCGTACTCCATGACCGCCAAGGCGCCAGCAGTATGCCCCACCAGATCAGCGCAGAGGCGAAAGCGAGTGCCACGGCGATCCACGCCATCGGTTTGGCCCGTGATCGTCAATGATGGCCGATCTGAGTTACCGGAATTTGGGCTTCATTTGATGCATCTAACCCGTGCGTACGATCACCATAGAGCACAGGCATATCTGGCGCCATCGCGCCATCCGTGCGAGGGCCCCGCAGAAATGCTGCAAGTGCCTTGAGCGGATGCGCAAAGGTGTCATCCGCCGCGGTGCCTTCGAAGCCGCAGTGCGCCATGCAATTAGCACATTTCGGATTGCGTCCAACGCCGTAGTGATCCCATTGGGTATTTTCCATGAGGGCCTTGAAAGTCGGCTCGTAACCCTCGTCAACCAGCAGGTAACACGGCTTCTGCCAGCCAAACACGTTGCGGCACGGCATGCTCCAGGCGCTGCATTGATAGGTCTGATTGCCGCATATGAAATCGAGAAACAGGCTTGAGTGAGACAGCGGCCACTTGCTGTACTTCGCCTTCTTGCGCCTGAAGATGTCTCGAAACAACTCCTTGGATTGGCGGCGGCCCATGAATACATCCTGGCGGGGCGCATGCTCGTAGTGATAACCAGGCGATACCGTAATGCCGTCCACCTTGAGTTCTTCGGTGGCGAAATCAAAGAATTCGACGACCTCCGCCGGTTTGGCGGTGGTGAACAGGGTCGTGTTGATATTGACGCGGAAACCGCGTTTCTTGGCCACACGTATCGCGGACACCGCGGTATCGAATACACCCGCACGGCCCACACTTTCGTCGTGGCGTTCACGCAAGCCGTCCAGATGCACCGAGAAGGTAAGATGGTTGGACGGTGTGAACAGATCGAGTTTCTTCTCCAGCAGGATCGCGTTGGTGCACAAGTATACGTATTTGCCGCGCGCTATGAAGCCTTCGACAATCTCCTTGATGTTGTTATGAACCAGGGGTTCACCACCGGCCAGGGATACCATCGGCGCGCCGCACTCGTCTACCGCGTGCATGCACTCTTCGATTGACAACCGCTGCTTGAGGATATGCGAGTCGTAGTCAATCTTGCCACAACCGGGACAGGCAAGGTTGCATTGGA
>JBOIBD010000241.1:0-3175 GCA_050739415.1 Gammaproteobacteria bacterium
ATGATGAGTGGCAGCGCCACGTTGTCGAACACCGGCCGGTCGTGTAGCAGTTTGTGGTCCTGGAAAATCACACCCACCTGGCGGCGGTAATGCGGGACCTGGCGTCGGCGGATCCCGCCCAGATTCTGGCCGTTGATGATGATTTGCCCGCGGCTTGGCCGCTCGATGAGCGCCAGGAGTTTCAGGAGCGTGCTTTTGCCGGCGCCTGACGGACCGGTGAGGAATACCATTTCGCCACGTTCAACAGTGAAACTGACGCCGGCCAGGGCTTCGTTGCCGCCGTCATAGCGTTTACTCACCTCGTTAAACTGGATCACGGCGCGGTCTCTCCCACCAGAGCCGCGGCAAACCCACGTGCATCGAATTCTTCCAGATCATCGGCCTGTTCGCCAATACCGATGAAGCGTATCGGAATGCCGAAGCGCTGTGCCGCGGCGATCAAGATGCCACCCTTGGCGGTGCCATCCAGCTTGGTAATGACCAGCCCGGTCACGTTCACGGCCGCGTGAAATTGTTCGATCTGGCGCAGCGCATTCTGGCCGGTGCCGGCGTCGAGCACCAGCAGACATTCGTGGGGTGCAGCCGGATCATGCTTTGCCAACACGCGGCGGATCTTCCTGAGTTCTTCCATGAGGTTACCCTGGGTATGCAGACGCCCAGCGGTGTCCACGAACAGCACATCGCTGCTGCGGGATTTTGCGGCGAGCCAGGCATCATGCGCTACGGCGGCCGGATCGGCGCCGGCAGCCTGTGCAATCACCGGCACGTTCTGGCGGCCCCCCCAAGTTTGCAATTGCTCCACGGCCGCGGCGCGGAAGGTGTCGCCGGCAGCCAGCATGAGTTTACGTCCCTGGGATTTATATCGTTGCGCCAGTTTTCCGAGAGTGGTGGTCTTGCCAACGCCGTTCACGCCCACCACCAGGATGACAAACGGCTTGTTGATATTGTTGATGTTCAGTGGACGTGCAACCGGCGTCAGCAGCGCCGAAATGATTTCCACCAGTGCGGCACGTAGCGCATCTGCATCCTTCAGTTTGTTTTCGCGGGTACGGTCGCGCAGTTGTTCGAGAATAGTGCGCGTCGCTTCCACTCCCACATCTGCCTGTAGCAGCTGGTTCTCCAATTCTTCCAACAAGGTTTCGTCGATTGCCCGTCCCGGCGCGATGCGCAGTGCCGCACGCTGCAAGCGTTCACGCAGTTTGCTGACGAAACTGATTTTGGTGACGGGTTGATTCATGTGTTAGGCGATGTCGTGATGTCGTTATCCTAGCATTGACTTCAGGCCGCACAAAAAATCGGGGCGGCATGCGCCGCCCCGCAGGATCGAAGATTGTCTTATTACTTGATGATTCCGGGTGGGTTATTGTTGATGGGCAGATAGTGGCCGTAACTGCCCATGAAATTTGCCATTTCCGTCTGCATCTCCAGCGTCACTCCACCATAGATTTGCTGGTTCGTAGCGTTATTGGCGCAATAGGATGGGACCGCGGGTGACAGCAGTGAACCATGCGTACCGGCTGTGAACTGCACCAGTGCATGGATCGGTGAGCCAGTCGGACCGACGGTGCTGCTGGTTGGAGTCAGTCCCATCAGATTTGCCAGCAACTGAGTACTGCTGTTGGGCACCACTTGGTCGGGCAGGTTGCAGGTATCGGTCGCACCGTCGAGACCACCGACCACCTCGATCATGTGGATGGGGTCGGTGGCTGCCGCTGCTGCTGCATAGTTGGCTGGATCGCCATCCTCGATTACCGACTGGGCGGCCCGGAAAAAGTCATAGTAGAACTGGGTGCCGGGAACGATGCCTTCAGCCTCCAATCCTGCATTGATTTGCGGTGCAAAGCTCGGAGAGTTCAGCAGTAATTGGGTGATGTTACCGCCGGGATTCGCCAGGGTGGCTGCCGCAATATGGCTGCCATCCACGGCTAGATAACTGGTACCCACTATCGCCCCCAGTGAATGACCCACAAATGAAATCTGTGAACCGTCAAAGAGCGTGTTCGCAGTTCCATAGGCTGTGATGCCCGGGACACCTTTACGCAAGGCAATCAGGTCGGCAACCGCTTCTCGTAGATTGTCACGGGAAGTCAAGAGATTCCCGAGATTGATGAAATAGCTGCCGGAGGGCGCGATGGTGCTGCTGGCGGTGCTGAAGAAGGGTGGGACTTCGGGTAAGTCAAAGGTCCGTTCACCGGTCATCAAACCAGCGGCAGGACTGCCAGCGAACAATTGATTCTGATAAAACGGATCCGTGGTACTGGTGACGCCGTGCAACGGTAGATCAATAGCGACGGTTGCGATGCAGGCATGCGCTAAACCATCGGCCACGGCAAACACGTTCTCCCGATTCTGCGTGATACCGTGCTGGAAGATCACCACGGGCCAGCCGGCACCGGGTTTTGTACAACCGGATGTGTTGTCAGGAATCGTGACCAGCATCGGGATGGTCACGTTTGTGGTTGCGGCCGGCATCGGTGAAAGCACGGTGGTGTCGCCACCGGAGGCCGTATGCCAATAACCGGTCAATGCGGGCGTGGGGTTGCTGGCGGACGCGACTTCCAGGTAATACGGAATCGTGAGCGTACCGGCCCATACTTCAGCAAGTCCGGGAAGGGCCGCATTGATGGCGTGTGTATTCAGACCAGTGTCTGCCGCTGTGCCTACACCTGCCGGTGTATTGGCCTCCAAGGCGGCAAAAGTCGCACCTATATACTGGGTGCTGAAGCTGAAAGTAACTACGATGTCTTCTGGATTGATACCAGCGCCCGCAGCCACGGCGAGTTGCGGCAATGTGAACAGGGCAACCTGATCGAGCTGCGGATTGCCAGTGGTGCCCATCTTGCCACCAGAGAGTACCGGTAAATCCGCTGCCAGGATCGCGGCGTAATCTGAGCTCGGCGCCGCAGCGTCACCGTTGCTGTCCTTGATGCCGTTGGTCAGTACCACCAGATACGTGCTGCTGCCTGCCAGCGGTTTGCAAGGCATGATATTGAGCACCGTACCGCCGGAATCGGTGGCAGCTGAGACACCCACCATGTAGTCAGTGGCGGACGAACTGCAGTCGGCTCCCTGTGTCAGCAGCTGCGGAGCCGCGCCGGTGCCTCCAGGGGAAGGTGGATTGACCGCTTTAGTCTGCGGATCGGAGGAAACCTTGAAAACGATGATGTCACTGGCG
>JBOIBD010000242.1:0-3170 GCA_050739415.1 Gammaproteobacteria bacterium
TGCATGGCGGGGTCTCCTCACGGTTGGTAGCCATGAAGTGAAAAAACCTCGTCGTGCACGCCGTTTTTGCCGAGACTACGCGATAAGTGCCCGTTAACTCAAGATAAATTGTGGGGATACCTCAGGGACAGACCACGGTTTCCAAACGTGTTAGTGGATGATTTCGACATGGCTTTGTCAAGAGCCCGGGCTCTCGCCCCTCGGCTTGAAGAAGAGCCGCTCGTGAATGCGAACACGGGAACTATGGAGTTTGCGCTCTGGGATCCGGACGGTTATTACGTCATGATCAGTGCGCTCGAATCGGTGTGATAATTCGTCCAAGCGGACGCGCGAAAAGCGCGCGCCGCCTAACTCAGGCGCCAAATACTATGGACGGACTCGAGGACAGAAAAAGCACAGCGCCGTATGGTTCCGTATTGATCATTCCACGTAAGCTACTATCCAGTTTTTGGAGTCCACCTTACAACACCACCCATCGAAGTGCTGAGGTTATAAAGCGTGTTACTAAGGGTAGACATTGCATGGGGCGTTTCACCGACTCCATTGGCAATCATAATCAGCTGTGAGTGAATACCCTCAAGAGCGTCACCAATTTGTTCGAGCGCCATGAGTCTCCTTTTTTCATCAGTGAATGCCATGCGTGAGGCATTATTTTCAACGATGATTGCTTTCAATGCGTTATCCATTGTCAATCTCCTTTAATTAGAATCTGGTTTAATCTTCATATTCAAAATCTGGGTTGGGTTTTACCCCACTTTCATGGAAAGATCAGGGAGTCCTATAATGAGCCTGGAGCTGTGTCATGGCAACACGCATGATGTTTTCTCAGGAATACAAACATGAAGCACTCCATCTCGCTTGGCCGAGTGATCAATCGGTAAGCCAGGTTGTCCGCGAGCTTGGCATCAATCCGAACATGTGGCACGCTAATAAACACCATGCATAGATTCACTTCACGTTGCTTGCCGCTACTGATTTGCCTGTTCCTCGTGACAGGCTGCGACGTACTTACCGATCCGGCAACGCGTCTGGCCTCAGGCATTGAAGCCGGCGCGAGTCAATTAGGCAGTGAGGACGGTGCCACCTACAGCATCCAGAACCTCACGCCCGCGGAAGATAGCGAATGCACTGGGCCGTACACCGTGCAGCTCGATAAGGTGGGAGCACTCATCGTCTGGTGCAAAGACGCCGCCGGAAAAACAGTAGCCAGTGGCAGTACTACCTACCATGCGCGCTTTGTTGACACACCCAAAACATACATCATAGACAAGCCCGCAGGTTCAACCATTACCATTGACCTCGAACGGCGCAATGGCAGAGCTGTGATCGTTGATGTCCATTAGCAACGAGCCAAGGTTTGAATTACTGCACGTATCAGATATTCTGGAATTCGGTATGTAGCTCTATATTCCGCCAAGTCAAAAAAAGGAGGGCTGACATGATTAGCCTGGTACCTGGAAAACTCTTGTCGGTGCTGGCATCCGCGCTGTCCGTCGTTGCTATATCCCTGCCCCTGATGGCCAATGAACTGCCATTGGGAGACGGCAAAATTTCCACTACACCACAGGTCGGTTATCTGATGTCCTGCATTCAGGATTTCAGGCAGCGGGCTGCACATGGCGGCCCATGGATTCATGGCGACCAATGGGACCCGTCCGAGAAACCCGTAGTGCAAGGTAGTGTCGATTGGCCGGCGCACCGCCTCTCGATCACTATAGAGGACGATGAACGCGTGATCTCCGCAAATGGTTTGCCGGACCATCTCACCGGGATATTCCCCATCTCACCGTCCGATCCCGCGTACCAATACGACCACAATCCCAATTCGATCCGGTCGCAGAACATCCTGCTGCGACTGCCGCTGAATCCCAAGCTCGCTGAAGAACCCAGTTGTGTGCCCATGGGTATGATTGGAATTTCCACGGACGGCACCGCTATCTACAACGCGGTAGATGCTAGCGGCAGGGACGCAGCGGCGCATGAAATACAGGACCGGTGCAACGGTCACCCGCAGCGTTCCGGGCAGTATCACTATCACGGCCCTTCCCCATGCATGCCCAATGAAATGACTTCCGGTCTGGTGGGTTATGCCCTCGACGGATTCGGTATCTACGGCATGAAAGATCCGGTAACCGGCCGCATCATGCATGACAGCGATCTGGACACCTGCCACGGCACCACCCGTCCCGTGACATGGGACGGCAAACTCGTGACCATGTATCACTACGTCCTGACTCCGGAATACCCATACACTATCGGCTGCTTCCGAGGCACGCCAGTGATGACAAGCTTCCGCTCTCGCCAATCCCAGCAGACGATACAGAATAGCGGAGAAAACAGGCAACCGAATGGGGGTTCAGCGGGCACCGGACGTGAGCAGCGACTTGAGCATGCCGCACAGGTTCTGGGTGTGTCACCCCAGACGCTGCGCGAAGCCCTCGGTCCACCACCACCTGACCTGCGTGCGGCGGCGAAGAAACTTGGAGTTTCAGTTCAAGCTTTGCGTGACGCACTGGATCCACCGCCAAACGGCGGTGGTAATGAGCAATTATGAGGGTATCTCAAATAAACGGTGACAGATCCGAATATTTCTAGAAATACACTTGTTACCTCAAACGTTAGGCCGCAGGAGAACACCAATGAAGCGCACGTGGACGATTATCGGTGTGAAAGACGTCCGGTCGAGTTTTAAGTGGTACCAGACACTCTTTGGCAAGCCGCAGACGGCTCCTGCCCACGATGACTTTGGGCAAATCCTCGATACGGATGGGACAGTCCTGCTCTGCCTGCACGAATGGGCTGCCCACGCGCATCCCTCCTTGATGAGCCCTGATGATGGAAAGCCCGGCAACGGTCTGCTGCTGTTTTTCCGTGTGGACGATTTCGACATGGCTTTGCCAAGAGCCCGGGCTCTTGTGACTCGGCTCGAAGAGGAGCCGCATATGAACCCAAGTACAGAGACTATGGAGTTTGCGCTCCGGGATCCAGACGGGTATTACGTCATGATCAGTGCGCTTTAGAGATAATTCGGACTGTGTTCGTGGAACTAGCAAATGAAGTTTAGCAACCGACAGAATGCAATGCTTGCACTCGGGGGGGTGTAAGAAAGTTTGTGTAAACGGTCAACCGGCAGGATACTGCCGCTACTCTATAAGGAGTGATTATGACCG
>JBOIBD010000243.1:0-3143 GCA_050739415.1 Gammaproteobacteria bacterium
GAATTGCGGATCAAACTGCACGGCCTGCTTGAACAATGGCACTGATTGAGCCAGTTCCGCAGTATCGCCAGTGCGGTTGGAATCGTCGAGGTAGTAAACCCCCTTGAGGTAGGCATCGTAGGCCTGTTTATTGTGCGTCGGTACCTTGGCAACTGCCGCGGCTTCGGTCGGCGTCAACTTGGCTTTCAACGCATCGGCGATCTTTTGCGCGACCTCGCCTTCAACGCCGAAAATGTTGTCCAGCGTCCGCGTGTAACTCTCGGCCCACAGGTGCCGGTCGGTAGCAGCGTCGATCAGCTGCACATTGATCAAGACTTGATTTCCAGCCTTCTGCACGCTGCCTTCCAGAATCGTCGCCACCCCAAGTTGTTGCGCAATGGCTTTGAGGTTCTGCGGATGGCTGCCGTACTGTAGGGTCGAAGTACGCGAGGTCACGTCGAGATCGCCGATATCGGCCAGCTTGGTGAGGATCAGATCCTGCATGCCATCAGCAAAATAGGCGTTGTTCTTGTCTGCTGATAGGTTTTCGAACGGTAGCACAGCGATGGATTTCGCCGGAATCACCGTCACGGCCGACGACGCAGCAGTATTGGCTGCCTTGGGCACAGTCACAGTCGGTGTGACGCCGCTTAGCGCCAGACGCTCAGCGCGATGCTCTGAAAATCGCACACCGTAAAAGCCCGAAACAACCACCAACACAATCACTACAACTGTGACTACTGCACTGAGTTTCCAATGACGTCGCTGCCAGGTACTAGACTTGGCGGGATCCTTGGGCTTGATAAACAGCCACGCCAGCACCACAACTACCGGGAACCCCAGCAGCAACACGATGATGACTGTCGGCACCGCCTCCGCCCAGCCAAAGTACGGGAACGCGCGGCTGACCAGTTGAATCAGGAATCCCACCACCACCGCATAGGCCACCACCACTCCATACAAGTGGTGCTGCTTGAGGCGTGCCAGAAAATTCAGGGATTCATCAGCCATGGGTATTTTCGTTGCTGGTACTGGTCGCCGGAGCTGGTATCACCGTGGGTTTGTATTTCGCGTATTTCTTCAGCAGCGCCTGAAAGCGCGGGTCGTGGCGGATCGGGTCCCAGGCCGGGTCGAGCCACAGCAGCACGGGCGAGTAATAAATCCCGATACCGGGAGTGGCGATTGTCTTCGCCAACAACGGCAAGGCCAAGTCGGGGCGACGCGCCTTGACATAGAGACTGGCATTGACCTGCATCACATACGGGCCATAGAAGTGATCGTTGGCGCGGGTCATCAGCGCCTGTGATTGGGCGATCGCGGCCAAGCCTGCCGCCGTATGGCCGAGGCCAAGCTCAACGTCTGCGACATTGCTCCATGCGAAGCTCTCGTTGCTGTCACTGCCGACCTGGGCCTTGACTTGGGCGCGGGCGAGCGGCAGCGCCTGTTCGAACAGTGATTTAGCCTGCGCTGCATCGCTCGCTAGCCGGTGCGAATCGGCCAGCTGCTGCGCCTTGGAGCCATTGAAATAAGAAAAATAATCGTCGGGCGTGTCGGGGATGCCGTCGAGCAGAGCGAGCGCCTCCTTATACTTGCGCTGGTAGGTCAGCAAGCTCACCCGTAGCGATTGTAACCGTGGAGTGTCACCCTGCGCCGCAGCCCAAGCACGGGCCATATCACCACTGGCGAACAGGATGGCTTGGGAGAAAGTGAACTTCGCATTGAGGTTGTCCGGATCGAGGGCCAGCGCATGCTGGAACGCGGCCTCAGCCTCGGCGTAGCGGCTGACCATCATATACGTCGCGCCCAGCTCGAAGGCCAGCGCGCTGTTGCGCGGATCGCGTGCGAGCGCCTGTTGCAGCGCGACGATGGCGGCAATGAAGTGGCCTTGGCGGCGCAGCACATAACCGCGCGCGGCGAGTACATCAGCATCGTTGGGGCGCGCCTTGAGCGCCGCGGCGAAGGCAGTGAGCGCGCCGGCATAGTCGCCGCGACCGTAGTAGTCACTGTAGCCGATTGCGAGATACGCTTCGGCCAGGTCCGGTGCAAGCGCGAGCGCCTGCTCGGCCTGCGCGCGTGCGTCGGCCCTAAGTTTCTGGACGTTCTCGCCACCACCTCCGCCCCAGGCGAGCAGACTTTCGACAGTGGACAGTCGCGCCCGTGCCAGGGCGAAATCCGGGACTTTCGCGATCGTTTGGCGGTACAAGGGAATCGCCTGCTTCAACGCTGCCGTGGCGTAGTTGATCTGGCCCTGATTGGCAAAATACTCGGCGCGCAGATACAGATCGTTAGCGGCCGGATCGGGGCTGAGTGCAGTGGTTAGGCGTTGGGTTTCCGCTGGCGAGAGCTTGGCATTGAGAGCCGTGGCAATCTGCTCGGCCACCTTGCCTTCGACGCCGAACACATTATCAAGCGTGCGCTGATAGCTTTCGGCCCAGATGTGGTGATCATTGTGAGCATCAATTAGCTGCACATTGATCAGCACCTGGTTGCCAATCTTTTGTACGCTGCCTTCCAGCAGCGTCGCCACACCGAGCTGTTGCCCGATCGTTTTCAAGTTCTCGGGGCGGCTGCCGTAGCCCAGCGTCGAAGTGCGCGAGATCACGACCAGGTCGCCAATGTCAGCCAACTTTGTCAGAATCAGGTCCTGCATGCCATCGGCGAAGTAGGCATTACCCTTGTCGGCGGAAAGATTCTCGAATGGAAGCACCGCGATGGATTTCGCTGGGATCGTTGTGTCAGGGGCGGTTGCGTTTACTGCCAGACGCTCGGCACGATGCTCCGAAAACCGTACGCCGTAGAACCCCGAAATTAACACCAGCACAATCACGATGGTTGTAACTACTGCGCTCAGCTTCCAGTGACGTCGCTGCCAAATATCGGACTTGGCTGTATCCTTTGGTTTGATGAACAACCAGGCCAGCACCACCACAATCGGGAAGCCCAGCAGCATGATGACGATAATGGTCGGGACTAAATGATTCCACCCAAAATATGGAAACACCCGGCTGACTAACTGAATCAGGAACCCCACTACCACTGCGTAGGCCACTACCACTCCGTATAAGTGGTGCTGCTTCAGGCGCGCCATGAAACTTAATGGTTCATCCACCACTGCTGGCCTCCGGAGCGGGAGTCGCATCCGCGTATTTCTTCAGCAGCGCCTG
>JBOIBD010000244.1:0-3087 GCA_050739415.1 Gammaproteobacteria bacterium
GTCGAGTACACGTCGGCGGGCGCGCAGGTCCCGGCGCAGAGTGTTACGGGTAGTCATGGGAGGAAATCTTCACGAGAGGGAATCTTAAAGAGGCGTCTCCCATCGGTGCCGTTACCGGCTTTCGCCCTTGAACCAAAGGTTCAGGTGGAGCCGACTGCGATGCTTTAGGCTTTCCGCTGCATGGCGGACCTGCACACCGTCATCACTAGGCCAGTTCCGGGGTTTTGATTTAGGCTCAAAGAGTAACCCAGCCCATATCGCGCACCACAGGAGACGCCAGTCCTGAGGATAGCACCGCGCAGCCGTATAGAGTACGTAGGTAGTGATTAATGCGCCGGTGTTGTGGTGCTGGCGCCCGCCAGACGGTCGTTAAGCACACGCAAGCGCTCCAGCAGGCCGTGATCCGCCTCATTCACAGCGATCTGCGCTTGCAGGATTTCGTGGGACAGATTGAGCGCGGCCATCACCGCGACCCGGTCGAGACCCACAACATTTCCAGTCTCGCGGATCTCGTGCATTTTGCGGTTCAAGAGCTCGGCGGATTGCAGCAGCGCCTCGCGCTCGTGATCCGGGCAGGCCACCTGGTATTCCTTATCGAGGATGCGCACCGTGACACGGGCGAGATTTTCGCTCATGCGCTTTCCTCCAGGGATTTAAGGCGCGAGATCATGGCTTCCACCCGGCCACGCACCTGTTCATTCTTGGCTAGCAGGCCGGAGCGTTCCGTGGACAGGCTTTCCAGGCGCTCACGCAAGGAGTGGTTATCGCCGCGCAGTTTGGCGCAGACCGCCACCAGTTCTTCCACGCGGCCTTCCAGCCGCTCGAGTTCCTGTTCCAGCTGTTCGCGGGCTTTTTCCGTGTGCATGCAATCACTATAGAGCGGCGCTGGTGAACTGGTCAATGCATGCGGTGGCGCGGCCGGTGCTAGCATAGTGGCTGTCTCAACTATCGTGAGTCAGTATGAAAACTGAAGAATTTGTCCGCCGCCGCCGTGAACTCATGCGCATGATGGGCCACGGCGCCATCGCCATCGTGCCAGCCGCACACGAGAAAATTCGCAACCGGGATACTGAGTACCCTTTCCGCCAGGACAGTGACTTCCATTACCTCACGGGCTTTCCCGAGCCAGACGCGGTGGCGGTGCTGGTGCCGGGCCGCAAACAGGCGGAATACATCCTGTTTTGCCGCGAACGCGATCCGCTCATGGAAACCTGGAATGGTCGGCGTGCCGGTCCCGAAGGCGCGACACGCGAACACGGTGCCGATGACGCCTTCCCCATCAGCGACATTGACGACATCCTGCCGGGCCTCATGGAGCGCTGCGAGCGGGTGTTTTACAACATGGGCAATCATCCGGAATTCGATGCGCGCGTCATCGGCTGGGTGAACGGCCTGCGCGCCCAAGCCAAGACCGGCATGCAGGCACCGCAGGAGTTTGTTTCCCTGGATCATTATCTACACGACATGCGTCTGTACAAAAGCCGCGCCGAGATTGCCACCATGCGTCAGGCAGCGGGTATTTCCGTCCGTGCTCACCAGCGCGCCATGCGCGCCTGTCGCCCCGGCATGAACGAGTCTGAGCTAGAGGCTGAATTCCTGCACGAGTTCCGGCGCCACGGCGGTGTGCCTGCCTACAACTCCATCGTCGGCGGCGGCGCGAATGGCTGCATCCTGCATTACGTGGGAAATAACTGCAGCTTGAACGACGGCGAGCTGGTGCTGATTGACGCCGCCTGCGAGTACAACTGCTACGCCTCCGACATCACCCGTACCTTTCCCGTGAATGGCCGTTACTCCCCCGAACAGCGCGCCATCTATGAACTGGTGCTCAAAGCACAACTGGCGGCCATCGCCAAGATGCGCGCCGGCAATCACTGGAATGCACCCCACGAAGAAGCGGTAAAGGTGCTGACGGCGGGTCTGGTGAAACTCGGCTTGCTGAAGGGAGCGGTCGCGAAACTCATCAAGGATGAGGCGTACAAGATGTTCTACATGCACCGCACCGGTCACTGGCTGGGACTCGACGTGCACGATGTCGGCGACTACAAAGTGGACGACAAATGGCGCGTGCTGGAGCCGGGCATGGTCATGACTGCGGAGCCAGGTATCTACATCGCGGCAGGAACGAAAGGCGTGCCCAAACGCTGGTGGAACATCGGCGTGCGCATCGAGGATGACGTGCTGGTGACGAAAGGCAATCCGGAAGTGCTAACTGGTGCGCTGATCAAACAGCCGGATGAGATTGAAGCGTTCATGCAACGGAAAGCGGCATGAAAAGAAAGTGCTGCGTACTGAGTACTGTGTGCTGCGTGGGAAAATGATGGTGTAGAAATGAAACGTGCTGCCACAAAAAAACATTCCCTCCGCCTTGGGGAGAGAAAGCAGAAAAAAGGAGAGAACAAAAACCTCTCTACTGTGGAATTCGACGTGCTGATTGCCGGCGGCGGCATGGTCGGTGCCAGTCTCGCCGCCGCCCTGGCACCGTTGCTGCTCAAAATCGCAGTGGTGGAAGCCGTACCCTTCGGCAGCCGTGGCCAACCGAGTTACGACGAGCGCATTACCGCAGTATCCTGGGGTAGTCGCCGCATATTCGAAGGCATCGGTCTGTGGCCGCTCATCGAATCCGATGCTGTTCCCATCCAACATGTGCATGTGTCCGAGCGTGGGCATCTCGGCATGACACACCTGCGCGCGCAGGAAATGGGTGTGGACGCACTCGGTTATGTGGTGCCGAATCGCATTATCGGTCTGGCTCTAAACCAGTTTCTGTCGAAACAAAAGAACCTCACCCTGATCGCTCCGGCAAAATTAATCTCTGTGCAGACTCAGGCCGACCACGTAATGGCAACGCTGGAAGCTGATGGTATCCAAACCATCAAGACGCGGCTGCTGGTGGCGGCGGACGGCGCCCATTCGAAAATACGTGACACGCTCGGCATCGCGGCCAAGGTGAGGGACTATGGCCAGAGCGCCGTCATTTGTAATGTGAGCGTCGAACACCCGCGAGCGGAGACGGCATTCGAACGTTTCACCGATAACGGCCCCTTGGCACTGTTGCCCATGGGCGGAGAGCGTTATGCGCTCATC
>JBOIBD010000245.1:0-3085 GCA_050739415.1 Gammaproteobacteria bacterium
ACTGATTACCTTCGTAAACCGGATCCATGGTGAGATAGGGATGCTCCCATTCGCCCAACACGCCCAAACGTTTAAAATCCTCACGCTGTCGGCTCACCTGTTCTTGGGCATACGCACGGCAAGCGGCGCGAAAGGCCTTGGCATCCACTTTTACACCGGCTTTGCCGATCTTCTTTTCAACCTGCTGTTCGATGGGCAGACCGTGGCAATCCCATCCCGGCACATAGGGCGCATCCAATCCATCCAGGCTCCTGGATTTGATCACGATATCCTTGAGCACCTTGTTGACCGCATGACCGATATGAATGTTACCGTTGGCATAGGGCGGACCGTCTTGCAGGATGAATCTTGGCTTGCCCTTGCGTGCTTTGCGGATCTGGCCATACACATCCTGTTCCTGCCAATGCTTGAGCATTTCCGGTTCGCGCAGGGGCAGGTTCGCCTTCATGGGAAAGCCCGTGCGCGGCAGGTTCAAGGTATTCTTGTAGTCAGTCACTCTATGGTCGCCTTCAATTCATATTTTGTTGCTTCAACCACCCGCGTGCAGCGATCACATCCCGCGCCATCTGCGCCTTGAGGGCTTCCAGATTCTCAAAGTTCGCTTCAGCGCGCAGCTGGTGCAGCAGTTCCACATGTAAGCGCTGTCCGTACAGTTCACCAGCGAAGTTGAAGATGAACACTTCCAACATCACGCGCTGCCCCTTCACCGTCGGCCGCTTGCCCACGTAGGCGGCACCGTAATGTGAGGCACCTCCGATACCATGCACCGCCGCTACGAAGATCCCATGCACCGGTGAGACGCGCCGTTTGAGAAAAATGTTGGCTGTGGGAAATCCCAGAGTGTGCCCGAGCCGATCGCCATACACTACCCTGCCGCTCATGGAAAATGGCAAACCCAGAAGTTGCGTTGCCAGTTCCAATTTACCGGTCGCCAGGCATTCGCGGATGCGCGTGCTGCTCACGCGCTCACCCTCCAGAATCAGGCTAGGCGTGGCGGCAACTTCGAATCCATAGTCCGCACCCGCCGCCTTGAGCATAGTGAAATCGCCAACACGCTCGTGCCCAAACCGAAAATCGTCTCCCACCACCAGATGATGTACGCCCAGACCCCGGATCAGAACACGTTCGATGAACGTTTCCGCCGGCATTTCGGCCAGTGTTCGGTCGAAGCGCAGACACAGTAGCCGATCCATACCGCATTCGGCCAGCGCCTGCCATTTCTCGCGGAAGTTCATCAGCCGCGCAGGTGGCGAATCCGGCTTGAAATATTCCTGCGGCGTGGGCTCGAATGCCACCACCGTTGACGGCAGCTTGCGCTCCCGAGCACGCGCCGCCAAGCCTTTAAGCACCTGCTGATGCCCACGATGCACGCCGTCATAATTGCCAATGGTGGCGACACATCCGTGGTAGCGCGCTCGCAGACTATCCAGACCGCGGATCAGCTCCATACCCACCCGCCATCATTATATATAAGGAGTGGCTCCATTCAGATTGCCTGCATCCGGCGCAGATGCCGTAACCGGAACCCGCCCAGAAACAGCACCAGAAAATATACGGCAACCGCCACGATAATCCACACAGCTAACCACAGTACTCGTTGCACAGCATCGCGCGCCAGCCACACATCCAAATTACTCAACAAACCCCACAGCAGGCCGCCCATCACGACATTGGCAATCAACACCCGCCGAAGCAAGATACGCCAACCCGGTGCGGGTTGGTAAACACCGGCACGGCGCAGAGCGCGATACAGCAGCCAGGCATTGATGAATGCCGCCAGTGAAGTGGACAGGGCAAGTCCTGCGTGTGGTGCCGCCAAACCCGACATTGCCCAGGGAATGGTAATCACAATGTTCAAGACAATGTTGGCGACTACAGATATCACTCCGATCTTGACCGGCGTACGCGTATCCTGGCGCGCATAAAAGCCCGGTGCGAATACCTTCACCAGCGTGAAGCCCATCAGGCCTACGGCATACGCCATGAGACTGGCTTCGGCCATGCGTGAATCATAGGCATTGAAACGCCCGTAGTGAAACAAAGTCACCAGCAGTGGCCCGGCCATGAAGAACAGGCCAACGGCCGCCGGGATCGCCACGACAGTCACAAGCCGTAATGCCCAATCCATCGTGGCAGAGAAACCGATGGTGGATTTCGCTGCAAAGTGTTGCGCCAGGTTCGGCAGAATCACCGTGCCCAGTGCAATGGAGAACACGCCCAACGGAAATTCCATAAGCCGGTCCGAGTAATACAGCCAGCTCACGCTGCCGGTTGCCAAGAATGAGGCAATGATGGTGTCCACTACCAAATTCACTTGCGTCACGGACGAACCGAACAACGCCGGCAGCATGAGTTTCATAATGCGCCTGACCGCTTCGTGTCCGTCCGAGAGTTTTGGCCGTGGCAGCAATTTCAGGTGAAATAGAAACGGTATCTGGAACGCGAGTTGCACCACGCCGGCGAAAAACACGCCCCAGGCCAGCGCCATGCCCGGATTGGCAAGATGCGGCGCCAAAAACACTGCTGCCAGAATCAGGATGATATTCAGCAGCACCGGTGTGAAGGCCGGCACGCCGAACTTGCCGTAGGTGTTGAGTATGCCGCCGGCAAACGCCGTAAGCGAGATGAACAGCATATACGGGAACGTAATCCGCACCATAGCTACGGTCAGTTCGTACTTGCTTGCGTGCACGCTGAAACCGGGCGCGAAAATCCACACCAGTACCGGCGCGGCGATCACGCCGATGATCGTGACGACAATCAACACCAAGCCGAGGCTGCCTGCCACCCGATCCGCCAGCTCTTTTACTTCCTCATGATTTCGGGTGGTCTTGTACTCCGAGATCACCGGCACAAAAGCGAGGGAGAACGCTCCCTCGCCGAAAGTGCGCCGCATGAAATTGGGAATCTTGAAGGCCACAAAGAAGGCATCCATGACCATGCCGGCGCCAAAATAGCGCGCCAGCACCATGTCCCTGGCGAAGCCCAGGATGCGCGAGATGAGGGTCATGCCTCCCACCAGGGAGGTGGCCTTGAACAGAGCGCGGGACATGAAGCTAGGATCCTGACACAGGGTATTCAAAGG
>JBOIBD010000246.1:0-3081 GCA_050739415.1 Gammaproteobacteria bacterium
CTCCTGTGCCTCTGAACTCGCCGGATCCTCGCCCCAGCCATCCAAATCAGTGGTGTGGATCGCGCGCACGTCCATCGGCAGGCGTGCCTGTTCGAATCGCACCGGCACCAAGATACCGCGCTCGGCCGCTTCGCGCGCCTCACCGCGTACCCAGCGCGACGCTACAGAAGTTGGGGTCCAGACCACCAGCACGGCTTTGGCCGCGTCAATTTCGGCGTCGATCTGATCGTCGAACTCCTGACCGGGGCTGATCTCGGGATCCCACCACACCGACCAACCCTTTGCCTCGATCGCCGCGACCAACGGCGCGACGCGCGCCTTGTCCGCTCGAGCATAAGAAACAAAGACGTCAGCCATGTCGATCAGACCTCAAAACGCGTTGGTTGCCGCAATTCCATGAACCCCAAGCATAACTCGGCAACGGGCTGGAAAATAGTACAAGCGGTGTTGAACTTTCCCACTTTCTCCACATGACTTTCCGAATTTGAGCTACAGTCCGCCTCGTGTTGGCCGATGCCACAAGATTCTTGTTGCACAGCAAGGGGTTAAGAAAGATTTCGGCCATAATTAAGAAAGCACTTCTCTGATTGGAGCGTAAGTCTGTGTATAAAACGCTGTCCTGTTTGCAGACCGCCGATGCAACGCCGGACGCCAACTCGTGCCAGAACGCCCCGTTTTCGGTATGCACGTTATACACACTCCAAGACATGGCAACGCGCCGATACACTCAGTGTGCCGATCAGAGCGCGCTTATGGATTGGCTGCCGTTTAGGTAGCTGATTCACTGCATGCCTTGGTGCGGGATAGCAACAGCGCACAACTGCGCCGCTGTTTCATGTGCTTCTCAAATGCCAGACAGGGTGTAAAAACCCATCTTCACCCCGGCCAGTTCGATCACGTCGTTGTCCCCCAGCTTGCGTGCTTCTGCTCCGATCTCCTTGCCGTTGACGGTGGGAAATCCCTTACCCTGCCCGCTTTCCACGTGTACCACATAAAACCCGTCGTTGCGGCGTGTGACAGCGGCGACCTGCACACCCGGCCGACCGAGTGTGGTGAGCGCTTTGGTAAGCTCCATTTCCTTGCCGGCGAAACTGCCGGAGAGTACCTGTAATTTAGCCTTGGGCAATGCGGTCTTGGCGGGTTCACTCACGGGTGCTACGCCCGATTCAGCTACGACACGATTGACGCTGTCGAGACTCGGGACACCCGGCAGGGTAGTGGTGCCGGGCTTAATGAGCATGGCGCGTTCGAATTCATCTTCACCTTCCCTGGCGCGTTCGCTCACGTATTTGAGCTGGTGACGGCCGATGGTGATGACATCGCCCTCCTGCAAAGCATGTTTCTTGATGAGTTTGCCGTTAACGTAGGTGCCGTTGGTGCTGTTGAGGTCCTCCAGAAATGAATCCTTAAGGATGTTTAGGATCAGCGCGTGATGTCCGCTAACCGCCATGTTATCTATGTGGATATCGTTGTCGGATAGACGGCCGAGGGTGTAGCGCTCTTTCTCGAGCTCGTATTGCGCCAGTTCCTGGCCATCCAGCGTGAGTATGAGCTTGCCCATTAATGCCTCGTTATATTAGTTGCAGTGAATCACGTTCGGCCGGTACCGTTAATTCACGAAAATTTGCCGAAAACTCGCTCCAAGAACCCTTTCTTTTCATCCTCAAACGACCTGATGGGTTTCGCTATCACCACGGAGACATTATCACGACCTCCGTTGTCATTCGCCAGCTTGACGAGCTGCCTCACCGCGGTTTCAAGATTATCACTAAATGTGTCCACCGTTAAGTGAATGTCTGGGTCCGGGACCATTTCGGTCAGGCCATCGGTACAGAACAGGTACATGTCACCAACCCGAACCACATCTTCTTGCATATCCACCAGCACTGTGGGTTCAATACCCAAGGCGCGGGTGACCAGGTTCTTGTTGAGTGACTTTCGAGCTTCTTCAGGGGTGTAGAAACCGCGCGCTACCAGCTCCTGCAGCAAGGAATGGTCGGTAGTAATCTGTTCGAAATGGCCGTGACGCAGGCGGTAAGCTCGTGAATCGCCCACATGGGTGATCGATACCCGATTATCATAGAACAGTGCGGCCACCACGGTAGTGCCCATACCCTCGCATTGCGGCTGGCTCTTGGCGGTATCGTGAATCACTTCATTGGCACGCACGATGGCGTTGCGCAACAGCGCGCTTTCATGGGAATAACCGCTGTCACTGGCGCCAACTCGTTTGCGGGCATCCTTGAGGCCGTCCGTGACAAATTCCTGGATGACTTCCAGTGCAATGCCACTCGCAACCTCACCAGCCTTGTAACCACCCATACCATCGGCGACCACCACCAAGCCGGTTTCCAAATCGGTCAGAATCGCATCTTCGTTATTGGGCCGCACCATTCCCTGGTCCGTACACCCCACGAAATCAAGTTTGCCCTCATAATTCATGTGCCGGCTACTTTTCAAACACAGGCACAGGCTAAGCAAAGGTGCAGATCAAAGGCTAATTGCGTGTTACAACAAAGATGCGTGGCGGTGTTCTTATGTAATGCCGTACCAATGCATGGGATGTAGTGGATGGCGGTTTCGGACTGGCGAAAGTTTCCGACAATCAAGGCACGGATATGCGGCAGAAATTCGGAACCGAAAACCAGCTCCACAAGCCAACCGGCGTTCCAAAAGAGCTGTTTCACCCCAATCCTCTCTTAAATGCTTATGTTAAGGATCGACCATAATACCTTGAACTTCCTTCAAAACGGAGCCTTCCACTCCCCCGGGCCACCGGAATGGCCGTGCTAACATCGCCTCGTCCTAAAGAACGCTATAACGCCTCATCAGTGAACAAGAATCGCACTATATATATCTGCGACGCCTGTGGTGGCCGGTCCCTCAAATGGGCCGGGCAATGCCCCGATTGTGGCGCCTGGAATACCTTGGTGGAAGCTCGCGCACCCGAAACGCCAGCCCGCAGCCGGCAGCCGTCCAGTTCGACTGAAGTCCGGGTGCAACGCTTGGCTGAGGTAAAAGGTGAGCACCAGGCGCGCATAAGCACGGGGCTGGATGAACTGGATCGGGTGCTGGGCGGCG
>JBOIBD010000247.1:0-3053 GCA_050739415.1 Gammaproteobacteria bacterium
TGTGGATATTGGTCATATTCAGTTTGGTCATCCTTGGTCTGGCGCTTTCGTGCGGGCAGCCAAGCGAAGTTGCCCAGTCTGTCGCTGATCAGGTCAAAGATTTGGGCTCGCGTGGCATCGAAACCCGCGGGAGCGATCATGGTCTGGAGGAAGCAACTTTTTAGGCAACTCGATAAGCTTGATCGTCCGTCAAGCACTCGGTTCAACTGCCAGTGCCTTTGGCCACCGGTTGAACTTCAAACGTTGGAAACCAGCCTTCCAGAGAGCGGACGGAGACCACCGACCGGTTGGGGTCGGATCGAGCCGTCTGGCAAATCGATCATGCCACTCGTGAGCGGGCGCATGTTGCAGGCCGAAGCGGCACTCGCACGCAAGCGTTTAGGGATCATCTGATCTATCGCCGCGCACGCCGCGGCACCGCGTAGCTCACGATCAATCGCACTTTTCAGGCTTGATCGCTTCCATTTTCGTCATTTCTTGCCGCTTTTTACTGCGCCGGATCCCGATCTCCCGGATCCCGGGCGCACCTATCCTGTCGTTGCCAGCACCGTTCGCCGCGCCATCCACAGGTTGGCCAGCGCAAACAACGTCATCACCTGCGCGCCGTTCTTCTTGAGCCCGCGGTAGCGCACCTTCACGTAGCCAAACTGCCGTTTGACGATCCGGAACGGATGTTCAACCCTTGCGCGTACCGATGCCTTCTTGTGTTCGATCTGTTCCAGCAGGTCGCGCAATGCGTCATCCTCGGTCGCCTTGATCTTGCCGCGCTTCTCGGCGATGAACCAGTGACGACCGCGCTTCTTCGGCACCCGTTTGTCGGCGCCGGTGTATCCGGCATCACCGTACACGCTGGTTTCTTTGCCGCGCAGCAGGTTGGACACTTCCGCAACATCGGCCACGTTCGCCGCCGTGGCGGTCGCTGTGTGCACCAGCCCGGTGTTCACGTCCACCCCGATGTGCGCCTTCATCCCGAAGTACCACTGGTTGCTCTTCTTGGTCTGGTGCATCTCCGGATCGCGCGCCTTGTCCTTGTTCTTCGTCGATGACGGCGCTGCGATGATCGTCGCATCCACGATGGTGCCCCGCGACAGCTTCATCCCGTGCTTCACCAGATGCCGGTTCACTTCGGCCAGGATCTGCTTGGCCAGACCGTGGCGCTCCAGCAAATGACGGAACTGCAGTACCGTCGATTCATCCGGCGCTCCTTCACGGCCAAGATCGATCCCCACAAACCGCCGCATCGCCTCCGAGTCGTACAGGGCTTCCTCCACGCCCGGATCGCTCAAGGCGTACCACTGTTGCAGAAAGTGAATCCGCAACATCCGTTCCATTCCGATCGGCCGTCGGCCGGCTCCATCCTCGCGTACCTTCGGATAGTGCGGCTCGATCAGTGCGCACAGCGCCGACCATGGCACCACCTGATCCATCTCGGCGAGAAACACATCCCGCCGCGTCGGCTTGCGGTGCAATGCAAAACCGGCATCAGCCTGCGTCGCCAGCGTCAGCTGCTTCGGTGCCATCGGTTACACTTCCTATCGTTGGTCGACACTTCG
Organism: Gammaproteobacteria bacterium; assembly: GCA_050739415.1. Classification (GTDB taxonomy): domain Bacteria; phylum Pseudomonadota; class Gammaproteobacteria; order Natronospirales; family REEB76; genus REEB76. Next base: position 1,554 of record JBOIBD010000247.1, read on the forward strand.
ACCACGAAGCAAAATCAGAGTTTCCCTAACGCTGAAGCGAAAAATGCCGGTGGCGATTGGACCATTGAGGTTATCAATTTAAGGAAGGTCTGATCTATTCGCTTCGGGTTCGCCGTTCGCCCGTTGGAATTGCACGGCTCGCACTCAGCTCATCAAAACGGTCGTTGCGAGGATTGTTTTCTGCTTTCGCCGCGCCGCATGCCCCTGATCAACCCCATTCCCCGGATCACGGACATACCTCGCCTGTCGTGGCCAACAATCTTCGGCGCGCCAGCCACAGATTCGTCAACGCGAACAAGGTGACGATCTGCGCGGTGTTCTTGGCCAGCCCTTTGTAACGTACCTTCACGTAGCCGAACTGGCGTTTGAGCACCCGGAATGGATGCTCCACCCTGGCCCGGATCGAGGCCTTGCAGTGTTCCAGCTCCTCCACGATCTCGCGTAGCTCGCGATCAGCGATCGCCTTGACCTTGCCGCGCTTGGCAGCAATCCACCAACTCCGCCCGCGCTTGCAGGACACGCGTTTGTCCGCACCGGTGTAGCCGGCATCGGCAAACACCATCCGCTCCTTGCCGTGCAGCAGCTTGCCCACCTCGGCAACATCGGCCACGTTGGCCGCGGTCGCGGTCACCGTGTGCACCAGCCCCGATTCGGCATCCACCCCAATGTGCGCCTTCATCCCGAAGTACCACTGGTTACCCTTCCTGGTCTGATGCATCTCCGGATCACGCGCATGCTCCCGATTCTTCGTCGAAGGCGGCGCCGCAATCAAGGTGGCATCCACGATCGTGCCTGCCCGCAACAGCAACTTGTGTTCACCCAGATGCGCGTTCACCACCTCCAGGATCTTCGCCGCGAAGCCGTGCTGCTCCAGCCAACGCCGAAACTTCAGGATCGTCGTCTCGTCCGGGATCGCGTTCTCGTTCAACTCGATCCCCGCAAACCGCCGCATCGACTCGATCTCGTACAGCGCATCCTCCATCGCCGGGTCAGACAGCGCATACCACTGCTGCATGAAGTGGATCCGCAGCATGCTCGAAAGCGCCATCGGCGGCCGTCCGCGGCGTCCGCTGGCCGGATACGCAGGCTCCAGCAACGCCAGCAGTGCGTCCCACGGCACCACCGCATCCATCTCCGCCAGGAACACCTCCCGGCGCGTGCGCCGCTTCTTGGCATCGAAGTTCAACGACGCAAACGTGGCTTGCTTCATCGACACCAGCTCCCAGAACGATGTGGCTAGGATGCCTCAACTGCAGAATAGATCAGACCTTCCTTAGGAGCGGTCATTTCACGATCTCCACTGTGGCATTGAATATATGAGCATCACGTGCTTTGAGAGTCGCCTCAAGGTCTCGGTTAAAGCACCCACCAGGCCATCCATGAGGCTCATCAAACGTGCAGGCAAGTTTCAACACACCGACCTGCTCAATGTCATTCTTCCCGGTGCCCCTTGATGACAAGACGGTTTCATCGTGCATGAAATGTATGCCGTACCCACCC
>JBOIBD010000248.1:0-3009 GCA_050739415.1 Gammaproteobacteria bacterium
TGTGGACAATGGCGACCGCATCCGGCTTGCCGGTGAAGGGGAAGCTGGCCCGCAAGGCGGCCCGGCGGGCGATCTGTATGTAGAAATATCCGTACACCCGCACGAGATTTTTACCCGTGAGAACGCCAATCTGATTTGCTCAGTACCGGTGTCTTTCCTGACCGCCACACTCGGCGGCGAAGTGGAAGTACCGACCTTGGGTGGACGTGTAACACTCAAGATTCCGGCTGAAACCCAGACGGGTAAAGTTCTGCGTCTGCGGGGCAAAGGCGTGAAGCCGGTGCGCGGTGGTGCCACCGGCGATATGCTGTGCCGGGTCGAAGTGGAAACACCCGTGAATCTGAATCGCGAACAAAAAGACTTGCTCAAACAGCTGGATGCCTCGTTGCACGCGGGAGGTGACAAGCATTCACCACGGGAACGTTCCTGGCTGGAAGGCGTAAAACGTTTCTTTGAGCAGGCCCATTCTTGACCGCTAACCAGAAACAGCATGATTCAGTGGTCAAGATCGCGTTGCTGGGTGCAGCTGGCCGAATGGGCCAAACAATCCTTGAAACCGCCCGCGAGTATCCGGGTGTCCGTATCAGCGCTGCCGTGGTGCGTGATCGCAGTCCCTTGCTTGGGCCGGTGGTGAGCGGCTTGGCCTATAGCACCGATCTTGAGCGCGCGCTGGCGGTCAGCGACGTATTGATGGATTTCTCCAAGCCTCCATCCACATCCACGGCCATTGATGCGTGCGTCGCGGCACACAAACCTTTTATTACGGGCGTCACAGGTTTGGACGTGGAGCTGAAATGCAAAATCGAGACTGCGAGCCGACAGATCGCGGTGCTGGCAGCGCCCAACATGAGCCTCGGCGCGACCTTGCTGTTGCAACTGGCACGCATCGCAGCCACGGTTTTGAACGATGACTTCGATATCGAGATTACCGACGTGCATCATCGCCAGAAAAAAGATACACCTTCCGGTACGGCCCTAGCCCTGGGTGAAGCCGTAGCTGCGGGACGCGGCGTGCAGCTTGATGAGCGGGCGGTGTTCGCGCGTCACGGTCAAACCGGCGCGCGCCAACCCGGCACAATCGGTTTCAGCTCGGTGCGCGGCGGCGACATCGTGGGCGACCACAGCGTGATGTTCGCAGGTCCTGCCGAGTGTCTGGAGCTGAGCCACCGCGCCCAGAGTCGTATGGCATTTGCCCGTGGCGCCCTGGCTGCGGCCCGCTGGATCGTCGGCAAACCGGCCGGGTTGTACGACATGGCCGATGTATTGAGTCTGACCAGAGGTTAGCCTTGAGGAAGCGTGGACGCGCAGCCGTATCTTCCGCTAAAATCCGCCCGATTTAAGTGCTATGCGTGTAAGGAGGAGGTGCTTTTGGAACAGCCGGCCATCCTGGCTCTCGAGGACGGTACGATTTTCCGGGGCATTTCTATTGGCGCTTCCGGCGCTACGGTGGGCGAGGTGGTGTTCAACACCGCCATGACGGGTTATCAGGAAATCCTTACCGATCCGTCCTATTGCAAACAGCTCGTTACTCTTACCTATCCGCACATCGGCAACACCGGCGCCAATTCGCAGGATTGTGAATCCAGCAGGATCATGGCCGCCGGCCTGATCATCCGCGATCTACCCATTCATGCCAGCAACTGGCGTGCGCAGGAGCCCCTGGACGCTTACCTGCGGCGTGAATGTACTGTCGCCATTTCGGGGATCGACACACGCATGCTCACGCGCCTGCTGCAAAAGAAAGGCGCGCAAAATGGTTGCATCCAGGCGGGCACGCAGTTGAATGAAGCCAAGGCAGTAAAACTCGCGCGAGCATTTCCCGGACTGCAAGGCATGGATTTGGCCAAAGAAGTCACCACCGGGAAATCCTACCAGTGGCACGAAGGCACTTGGCGCTTGGCCAATAATTCAAGCCCCGTGGTCAAGGGAGGGCAGTTTCACGTGGTGGCGTATGACTACGGCACCAAGCGCAACATCCTGCGCATCCTCATTGATCATGGTTGCCGCGTGACCGTGGTACCGGCCATGCTTTCCGCGAAGGATGCGCTCGCGTTGAAGCCAGACGGGCTGTTTTTTTCCAATGGTCCCGGCGATCCAGAGGCTTGCGATTACGCCATTGCTGCCATGCGCGAATTTCTCAAGTCCGGCGTGCCGATATTCGGCATTTGTCTTGGCCACCAGTTGCTGGGTCTTGCGAGCGGCGCCCGGACCATGAAGATGAAATTCGGTCATCACGGCGCCAACCATCCGGTGATCGATCTGGATTCTGGACGCGTCATGATTTCGAGTCAGAATCATGGTTTTGCGGTGGACGAAAAGACTCTGCCGCCGACATTGCGCGCCACCCACCGTTCGCTGTTCGATGGCACCTTGCAGGGCATGGAACGTACCGATTGCGAAGCCTTCAGTTTTCAGGGACATCCGGAAGCCAGCCCCGGCCCCCATGACGTTAAACCCCTATTTGAACGATTCGTGCGCGCCATGGCGGCACGCAGCGAACACGCTAGTATCGCCGCTGCCGGTTAAACATGTACAACACAATATACCTGGTGACGTGCTGTCTGGCGCGCCACGTTGGCCAGCACACGCCGCAATATAGGGTAAACATCCGATAGCACTATGCCAAAACGCACTGACCTGAAAACGATTCTGATTATCGGTGCCGGCCCCATCGTCATCGGCCAGGCCTGCGAATTCGATTATTCCGGCGCGCAGGCCTGCAAGGCGCTGCGTGAAGAAGGTTTCAGGGTGGTGTTGGTGAATTCCAATCCCGCGACCATCATGACCGATCCCGAAACCGCCGACGCGGTCTACATCGAACCGATTCACTGGCGTACCGTAGAACGTATCATCGAAAAAGAACGTCCAGATGCGTTGTTGCCGACGATGGGCGGTCAGACGGCATTGAACTGTGCGCTGGACTTGGTGCGGGAAGGTGTATTGGCTAAATATAAGGTAGAGATGATCGGCGCCTCGCGCGAAGCCATAGACATGGCCGAGGACCGAGAC
>JBOIBD010000249.1:0-2961 GCA_050739415.1 Gammaproteobacteria bacterium
CGGTTTTAGCCCGTTCCGCCCAAGCGTAACGTTAGCTGTGCAACGCCACGCCGCTAATCCCGGGCTGGGAGAACACTGGACGAAAATTTCCGGCAATTCGTTCGCGGCTAAGCGGTCACGTCCTGCGCCTCGCAAGGCAAGTCGGTGGATTACGTTCTGTTTTCGGATTCGGCGGTCAAGGCCGCGACCCACAATCAGCAATGCTATGTCACCATTTCACGCGGCAAAAAGAGGATTCACATTTTCACCGGCGACAAAGCGGAATTGCGCGAAAATATTACCCGCTCACGAAATCGCCCGCTGGCGTTCAATGCCGTCGCGGAAAGGCAAGACGCCCGGACCGTCACGGTGCGGGATATCCAGGCATTTCTGCGGCGACCGTCCGTCCGCCGAGAGACGGAAAACCGGCGAGCTTCAAAGTCAATAGGGATGAGCGTGTGAACGGCGGCGACTTTTTATATATGATGGCCGAATGATACGCACCAAAACTCAAAGGGCCTATTAAGTTGAGATTTCCCATATGGGTTCTTGCCCACGACCAGCGTGGGCCTTTTTCGTGATTTTCTTCCTGTTTCACAGTTTCGCAAGTCTTTTTTCCACTCCGCCATCGGTTTTCTCTGGCAAAGGGAACGATTCGTTGACCTTTGTGCCATTCCGCACGCTTTTTCCACCCCAGGCGAAGACACCTCTTCCGTGGTTCCGGTGTTTTGACACGTTCGGCCTTCATCCTGACATCGCGGTTGCCAATCTCAGCCGCCCAATCTGTTCCAGAATAGCCCGGAACAACTCTCGCGGAACCGCTACTTCTGCCATCTGGAAGACGATCTTCCGGGAATGGCGCACGACCTTCGCCCCAATCTTAATCAATTTCTCCCGCAACGTCGTCAACGTCCAGTGACGCACTGACTGCGGCAATACCGCCTGCCGCAGAAAGTTGCCCAGATTGTAGGCCAGCACGAACAGTTGCAACCGCACCTGGTTGTCCGCAAAGTCGTGACAGGAGAGCCGGGTCCATTTGAGGGCGTTCTTGCCTTCCTTGATCCACTGCTCCGCCGTGCCCCGCTGGTTGTAGAACCGCACCACGGCTTTGGCCGGTCGCTTCAGATTGGTCACAATGAACCCGATGCGAGGGAATAGTTCGCCGTTGTGCCACTCCACCTTGGCCACCACCCGGCGGGCCCGCTCCCAACTCTTCGCCTGATACAAAAACCCGGCATACCAAACCACCGGCGTATTGGACGGACGGCCCACCGGACGGGTCAGCAGTGGCTCGATGTCCCGCAACAACGCATCGTTGGCTGGTAGCCGGATGGCATACTCAAAACCTTCGGCTTCAAGATATTCATACAGTTCCGGCTGGGCAAAGGCCGCATCCGCCCGAAAATAACGTCGCATGTTCCTGCCCTGATAGCGGGCCACCACCGGTGCCAGCACCTCCTGCCAATCCTTGGCGCTATGCACGTTGCCCTCACGCAGCAAGGTTCCTTCCACGTCCCCAAACTGGTTGAAACAAAACAACGGGTGGTAGCAGGTGCAGCCAAAATGTCCGTTGTATGCGGTGCCTTCCTGTTCGCCGTAGGTCTCGCTTACCGAACTGTCCATATCCAGAACCAGTTCCCGCATGACTCTGTGTTCCCGCAACCGGTCAATCCATTTTCCTGACAACTTTGTCAACGCCTTCAGGTTGTGCGGTTGGGTCAACACCTCGGTCTCGAAACGTCCCATCTGGCTGGTGGAGGCAGCCGTGTGTTCCGTGGCTCGCCCGCCCACCACTTGCCGCATCGCCGGGTCCACCGCGAGCCGTTCGGCATCGTTGGTGTCCTCGTAGCCCGCCAACCGGCTGTAAAGGGACTGCCGCAGGAGCGCAACCATCGAATGTTGCGTGTTCTGGCCGGTGCGCCAATCGTTCAACAAATCCTCCGCCGGGGCGGTCAGACCCAGCGCCTCATCCAGTTCCCGATAGGCCAGCAACCCGGCGTCGGAGGTGACTTGGGAACCATGAAATTCCAGCTTCAAACTGCGATCAAAAGTCACCCGCAAAGCTTGTTTTTTGCCTGCACCCATTGGATTTTCCGTTTTTCGTAGGTTTGACATAGATGAAAGCCTTTGTTTATGCGGTTCCAGTATAAGTCGCTAACTTACACTTGGGAAGTTTATTTGGGAAATCTGGGTTAAGTTCCACCGGCCCCGATAACACGTCCGAATATGAGCCTTACACGTTCTGGGCCAATAATGGCTATGATAGGTTTGTCCTCGACTCGGACGACCAAGTTTTTTACGACGACAGCGTGTCGCCCAGCAGTGCCGCCGCGTGCTGCCCTTACACACCGAACACGCCCACTCCGAATTGCAATTATCTCGACGGCGGAGGAAACCGGGTGATCCCTTGCGAACGGGATTTGCAGAATTTCTTCCGGCTGTGGGTGTGTGGCATTGACACCAATCTGATTGCCAAGCTGCCAGCGGGCAGCACCATCACCTTGAACTGGGGCGACGTGGGCAGTCCCAACTCCGGCAATCCCACGATTGATATTTTCACCGCTGCCGACCCGGACGGAGGCATCGGCTATCTCACGAACAGCGATACGGCTTTTACGCAAACCGACCCGTTATCGTGTCCCTACATTGGACGGCTTGCGCCGGGCGGCAGCATCCAACTGAATGCGGCCACATTTGCAAACGACTGGGCGGGGAATCACTTCATCATGTGTGGTGTCAGCAATGGCACGGGCGGTTTGAATCTGACCATTCAGGACGGCAGCGGCAACGTGCTGGCGCAAAGCACGGCCTACCTGCAAGTCGAGGACATCAAGCAGATGTATGAGCGGTGGACGGTCGGCGACCAGCCGAGCGTTGTGCCAATGACCAACGCCGTTCTAGCCTCGGATGGACTACCGGCGTTCACCATGCCCTTTGAATACACGCAGCCGCCGGACACGAACACGCCCTACATTCTTTATG
>JBOIBD010000250.1:0-2961 GCA_050739415.1 Gammaproteobacteria bacterium
GCCAACTCCTTGTGCAGTTCCTGCAGTTTGTTGACGCCCGCAGAATCAATATAATCCAGCGCAATCACCGTAGCCTTGGCAGCGGCAATGGTAGTGTAATAAGTGATCTTGCGCGAGATGGCTTCCCTTCGGATGGAATAGGATTCCAACACCGCCTGTTTGCCCTCTGTGGTATTCACGATGAGGCTTACTTCCTCGTTCTTGATCAGGTCCACCACGTGCGGCTGACCCTCGCGTACCTTATTTATATGCTCGCAAGCCACGCCCGCTGCTTCCAACGCGCTGGCGGTGCCATGCGTTGCAACCAGCTTGAATCCACGCTGTACCAACGCCAAGGCAAGACCTACGGCCGCGGGTTTGTCCTGGTTGCGCACCGATAACAGCGCCTTACCGCCTGTCGGGATGATGATTCCCGAAGCGAACTGAGCTTTGGCATAGGCTTCACCGAAACTGCGGCCTGTGCCCATAACCTCACCGGTGGATTTCATTTCCGGGCCCAGAATCGGATCCACTCCGCGGAATTTGATGAACGGGAATACCGGCTCCTTCACGGAAAAATACGCCGGCACGGGAATCGCGGCGATACCTTGCTGCTTGAGACTGCGGCCCACCATGCAGCGCGCCGCCACTTTCGCGAGTGGCACACCCACAGCTTTGGATACGAATGGCACGGTGCGTGAAGCGCGTGGATTTACTTCCAATATAAAGAGCTGCTCCCTCTGGATGGCGAACTGGATATTCATGAGGCCGACAACCTTAAGCGCCCGGGCCAGTTGCTGCGCTTGTTGGCGGATCCGCGCTTGCATATCCGCTGACAAAGAATTGGGCGGCAAGGAACAACTGGAATCGCCAGAATGGATGCCCGCCTGCTCGATGTGCTCCATGATGCCGCCGATCAGTACCTCCTGGCCATCCGAGAGCGCATCGACGTCCACTTCAATCGCGTCTTCCAGAAACCGATCCATCAACACCGGTGAAGAATTGGATACCTTCACCGCATTGCGTACGTAACCCAGCAGGTCCTCTTCACCGAACACTACTTCCATGGCGCGCCCGCCTAGCACATAGGATGGCCTCACCATCAACGGGAACCCCACTTCGCGGGCCAGTACCACCGCTTCAGCTTCGTTATGTGCGCTACGCGCGGGTGGTTGCAACAGCCCGAGTTTGTCCACCAGTCTGGAAAAACGTTCGCGATCCTCGGCCAGGTCAATGGAATCCGGCGAGGTGCCAATGATAGGCGCGCCGGCTGCTTCCAAGGCACGCGCGAGTTTCAGCGGCGTCTGCCCACCGAATTGCACGATCACGCCTTTGGGTTTTTCCTTGTGGATGATCTCCATCACATCTTCAAAAGTCAGCGGCTCGAAATACAGGCGATCCGAAGTATCGTAATCGGTAGACACGGTTTCCGGATTGCAATTGACCATGATGGTCTCATAACCATCCTCACGCAGCGCCAGCGCCGCGTGCACGCAACAGTAATCGAATTCGATGCCTTGGCCGATGCGATTCGGTCCACCGCCCAGCACCATGATTTTGTCGCGCGTGGTCGGATCCGCTTCGCACTCCTCTTCGTATGTCGAATACATATAGGCGGTCGCCGCGGCAAATTCCGCGGCACAGGAATCCACACGCTTGTACACCGGGCGGATGCCAAGTTTGATGCGCAATGCGCGGATCGTAGTTTCGTCGGAATTCACTAGCACAGCTAGGCGGCTATCGGAGAAGCCCTTGCGCTTGAGTGCCCGCAACCGTTGTGCGTCCAGAGCTTTGAGGCCGGCGTGGCTGAGTGCACGTTCTTCCTGGACTAAATCCTCAATCTGCGCCAGAAACCAGGGATCAATGTGGCTGAGCGCGTGTACTTCGTCTGCTGACAAGCCCGCACGAAAAGCATCTGCGACATACCACAACCGTTCCGGACCTGGAACGCGCAACTCGAGACGCAATTGGTCCATAGCAGTCGGCGCGCTGAAATCCGTCAGTTTTTCGTTCAGACCGTCACTGCCGGTTTCCAGGCCGCGCAAAGCTTTTTGCAGCGATTCCTGGAACGTGCGCCCGATGGCCATGACCTCGCCCACGGATTTCATCTGTGTGGTGAGGCGCGGCTCGGCTTGAGGAAATTTTTCGAATGTGAAACGAGGTACTTTCGTTACCACGTAGTCAATCGTCGGCTCGAATGAGGCTGGGGTAGCGCCGCCGGTGATTTCGTTTTTGAGTTCATCGAGTGTGTAACCAATGGCGAGCTTCGCGGCGACTTTGGCGATAGGGAATCCCGTGGCTTTCGAGGCGAGCGCCGAGGAGCGCGACACGCGCGGATTCATTTCGATTACCAGTAAATGGCCGTCATCTGGATTAACGGCGAACTGCACATTTGAACCACCGGTCTCCACCCCGACTTTGCGCAGCACAGCGATGGAAGCATCGCGCATGATCTGGTATTCCTTGTCGGTCAAGGTCTGGGCCGGCGCTACGGTGATGGAATCGCCGGTGTGCACGCCCATGGGATCCAGGTTTTCGATGGAACACACGATGATGCAGTTGTCTTTTTTGTCCCGCACCACCTCCATCTCGAATTCCTTCCAGCCCAGTACCGATTCCTCAATCAACAGTTCACTGGTGGGTGAAAGGTCCAAGCCCAGCTCGCATATCTCGATGAACTCATCGCGGTTGTAGGCGATACCGCCGCCGCTGCCACCGAGCGTAAACGAGGGCCGGATGATAGTGGGATAACCGATCTCGGCCTGTACCGCCAGTGCCTCTTCCATATTGTGAGCCAGTCCTGCACGCGGTGTGGCCAAACCGATATCCTGCATCGCGCGGCGGAACAGGTCGCGGTCCTCGGCCATGTCTATGGCTTCGCGCGAGGCGCCAATCATCTCTACCTTATATTTAGCCAGTACACCTTCCCGCACCAAGTCCAGCGCACAGTTCAATGCCGTCTGACCGCCCATCGTCGGCAAC
>JBOIBD010000251.1:0-2929 GCA_050739415.1 Gammaproteobacteria bacterium
ATCTTTCACCATGCGCTCGATGTCCTCCTTCGACAATCCTGAAGAGGCCTTGATGGTGATCTTCTGTTCCTTGCTGGTGGCTTTGTCCTTGGCGGATACATTGAGGATGCCGTTGGCATCAATATCAAAACTCACTTCGACCTGCGGCATGCCGCGCGGTGCCGGCGGAATGTCGCTCAGGTCAAACCGGCCGAGCGACTTGTTGTCGCGCGCCAGCTCGCGTTCGCCTTGCAACACGTGCACGGTCACAGCGGTTTGATTGTCGTCTGCGGTGGAAAACACCTGGGACGCTTTCGTGGGGATTGTAGTGTTCTTCTCGATGAGCTTGGTCATGACACCGCCGAGAGTTTCGATGCCCAGCGACAGAGGCGTCACGTCCAGCAGCAGCACGTCTTTCACGTCACCCTTGAGTACACCCGCTTGCACCGCGGCGCCCACGGCCACAGCTTCATCCGGGTTCACGTCCTTGCGTGGTTCTTTGGCGAAGTAATCCTTTACAGTCTCCTGCACCTTGGGCATGCGCGTTTGGCCGCCGACCAGGATTACGTCATTGATTTCACTCACCGACAGGCCCGCATCTTTCAGCGCAATCTTGCACGGCTCCACGGTTCTCTGAATCAAGTCCTCCACCAGCGCCTCAAGCTTGGCACGAGTCAGTTTGATGTTGAGATGTTTCGGGCCGCTGGCATCCGCCGTAATGTATGGCAGATTGATTTCTGTTTGGTGTGTAGACGAAAGTTCAATCTTGGCTTTCTCAGCAGCCTCCTTCAGGCGTTGCATAGCCAACGGATCCCTGCGCACATCTATGCCCTGCTCCTTAGTAAATTCTTCCGCGATGTAGTCAATGACGCGCTTGTCGAAATCCTCGCCACCCAGGAAGGTGTCGCCATTGGTAGACAACACTTCGAACTGGTGCTCGCCATCCACTTGCGCGATCTCGATGATGGAAATGTCGAAGGTGCCGCCGCCTAAATCGTACACGGCAATCTTCTTGTCACCCGTGACCTTGTCCAGGCCGTAGGCAAGCGCCGCGGCGGTGGGTTCGTTGATGATGCGTTTGACGTCCAAGCCCGCGATCTTGCCTGCGTCCTTGGTCGCTTGGCGCTGGGAATCGTTGAAGTATGCCGGCACGGTGATGACAGCTTCGGTCACCGGTTCACCCAGGTAATCTTCGGCAGTTTTCTTCATCTTCTGCAGCACACGCGCAGAAATTTCCTGCGGCGCCATCTTCTTGCCGTTGATCTCAACCCAGGCGTCGCCGTTATCGGCCTTGACGATCTTGTAGGGCACCATGCCAATATCCTTCTGCACTACTTCGTCCGTGAACTTGCGGCCGATGAGCCGTTTGATGGCGTACAGGGTGTTTTGGGGGTTGGTGACGGCCTGACGTTTGGCCGACTGGCCCACCACTACTTCGTTATCCTTGGTGAAGGCCACGATGGACGGCGTAGTGCGATCACCCTCGCTGTTCTCGATGACCCGTGGCTTACCGCCTTCCATCACCGCCACGCAGGAGTTGGTGGTGCCGAGGTCAATACCGATGATTTTGCTCATGTGTTAGATCTCCAGCTAAATGCAAATAAAAGTTAAAAGTTATTGGTTAAATGGGGCCCAGGTCGGGGCTTTCAAGCTGCAGGATCAGCCGTTTTGGCCACAATCACCCGTGCGGCCCGCAGCAGCCGGCCGTTCAACAGATAGCCCTTCTGCACGGTCTCAAGCACAGTCCCCGGTGGACTCTCGGCGCTGACCTGCATGGCCACGGCTTCTTGCTGCTCGGGGTTGAACGCCTCTCCCTTGGCCGGGTTCACTTCACTGGCCCCGAAGCGCTCCAGAATCGTGGCCAACAATTTCAGGGTCATGTCCATACCTTGCTTGACACCATCCGCAGACTTACCGGCCGCGGCAACACCCAATTCCAGGCTGTCCTTGACCGGCAGCAACTCCTGCATAAAACGCTCCAGGGCGAATTTGTGGGCATTCTCTAAATCCCGCTGTCTGCGCTTGTGCAGGTTGTCCAACTCAGCCGCCATGCGCAGATACGCATCCCGGTTTTCGGCTGCTTGATGTGTGGCATCCGCCAGGGCTGCCTGGAGTGCACCTTGCGGATCGGCGGCGATCGCTTCGCCATGATCCGCCGACTCATCAGCAGGGGCCGCCGACTGTTTGCTCATCTTGTCCTCCATTTATTCGCTCCGAGGCCCGCTAGCAGGCGAAAAAAGAATCTGCCACAAAGCGGATGACTTTTTCAAAGTTATTCAGATTTGGGGCTCACTTGCGCGGGTTCAAGGCCGCGCCAAGCAGACGTGCGGTCAAATCCACGATAGGGATGACCCGTTCGTAGGCCATGCGCGTGGGTCCGATGACACCCAACACGCCCACCACTTCGTCACCCACACTATAGGGCGCCGTCACCACACTGCACTCGTCCAGAACCCGATAACCGGATTCCTCGCCGATGAAGATCTGCACACCTTCTGCCACGACGCACTTGTCCAATAGATGCAGGATGTCGCGCCGCTGGTTGAAGGCCTCGAATAGGCGCCGCAGTTTTTCCATATCGGAAAGCTCGGCCCACTCCATGAGGTTAGTTTCACCAGCCATAACATAGCTGCGGTTTTCATCACGGCCGCGGGTCTCGAACACTTTTTCCGCCATGGTGATGGCTGCTAGCATCAGCTTGTTCATGCTCTCACGGGTGCGACGCAACTCATTCAGCAACTCTGTGCGTACCGCCTGGATATCCTTGCCGGCGAAATGGGTATTCAGATAATTACTAACCTGTTGCAAGCTGCTTGCGTCGTAACTGCGGTCCAAGTTGAGGATGCGGTTCTGCACCTCGCCCTCGTTCACCACCAGGATGGCGAGCACGCGCCTATCTGAAAGCGGCAGGAATTCGATGTGCCGCCAAGCGATATGCTCGCGCCTTGGC
>JBOIBD010000252.1:0-2905 GCA_050739415.1 Gammaproteobacteria bacterium
TGATTGTGCAAACGTGGCTTGCTGCTCGCGCATTGTCATCTCTCCAAAACATTAAGTGATGTAGGCTATGACAGCGTGAATTAATCAGAGTTTCCTTACGTGAATAACCAAATAACTACCAGACAGGAACTCATGTTGGTCGTTCCCATGCTGCGATCGGACCTTTGATGATCCTAAACGATGGATGTGCTTCCAGCGTGGTGATATCTCGCCAGCGACGATAATGGGTGGGACTGCGCCTGCGCAACTTGCGGAGCAGATGTTGCCATTCATATTCAAGCTGCCCGGTGGTCACGGTGATGCGTACGTAATTACGTACCGGCCCGAGTTTGCTCCCATCGAATGCATAGTCACGAGATATAGCCTCCTTATAGACTGCAGCCAGATACCCGTTAATGGCCGAGCGTGGGGTTGCGTGTACCTGAAAACGCTCGAGTTGCGGATGATGTCGATAGCCTTTGGTTAGGCCGCGCAGCACGGCGCGCGCCAGTAACGTCTCGCGCCACAGCGCCACCAATCCTTGCGGATCGAGATATCGGGGATGCAGCGTCCACAACCGCATTCTGTATAACTATCCCTAAAGAACGAGACAAATGATTTACCAAGAAATCACAAGCAATCCCGAAGCGATAAAAGCCGGAAACGCCTGTACGTACAGAGCCTTGCGCCCAACGCTATACGCGCCATACAAACCTGCTACCACGACACAACAAAGGAAAAAGAGTTTTATATCCCGGCCGGCATTACCGAGTGCTAGTCCCCATATGAGCCCAGCGGCAAGAAAACCGTTATACAACCCCTGGTTCGCCGCCAGCGACTTAGAGGCTTTGGCGAATTCTGGTGTCAGATGAAAGGTCTTGAGGCCAATCGGCTTGCCCCACAGAAACATTTCGAGTACCAGAAAATAGACATGCAGAAGCGCGACCAACCCAATCACAATATCGGCTGCCAGTATCATTTACTTATGCCTCGCTTATATTTTTGGTTGTAGAAGTGCTTTCATAAATCCCGTTCGCCCTGAGCTAGCGGCGCAGGCACGAAGTCGAAGGACTCAACACGAACGCAGTCGGATCCTTGAGATTGCTTCAGGCGTTCGCAGACTTGAGCTTTCTTGGTTTCGCTTTGCTGAATTCGAAGCCGATATCACGCGCATCCACCTTGATGACATCGCCCGAGCCGAATTCACCGGCCAGGATTTTCTGGGCCAGGGGATTTTCCAGCTGTTGTTGGATGGCGCGTTTCAGCGGGCGGGCACCATACACCGGGTCATAACCGGCACGGCCTAGCTTGTCGAGCGCAGCATCGGCGACTTCCAGGCCGATGTCGCGGTCAGCCAATCGCTTTTGCAGCTGACTCACCTGGATGTGGGCGATGGCGCGGATCTGGTCCTTGCCGAGTGGATGGAACACCACGGTTTCGTCCACGCGGTTGATGAACTCGGGCCGGAAATGCTGTGCCACGATTTCCATCACGGCGTCTTTCATCTTCTGATAGTTCTCTTCCCCGCTCATCTCCTGAATTACCTGTGAACCCAAGTTGGAAGTCATTACCACGACGGTATTCTTGAAGTTCACGGTGCGGCCCTGACCATCGGTGAGACGGCCATCATCCAGCACCTGCAGCAACACGTTGAACACATCCGGGTGGGCTTTCTCCACCTCGTCCAACAGGATCACGGAATAGGGTTTGCGCCGCACCGCTTCGGTGAGATAGCCGCCTTCTTCGTAGCCCACATAGCCCGGCGGCGCGCCGATCAACCGTGCAACGGAATGCTTTTCCATGAACTCGGACATATCAATGCGCACCATGGCGTCTTCAGTGTCGAACAGGAACCAGGCGAGTGCTTTGGTGAGTTCGGTCTTGCCGACGCCGGTTGGGCCCAGAAACAGGAACGAGCCCGTGGGTCGATTGGGATCGGACAACCCTGCGCGCGAGCGGCGAATGGCATTGGCGACGGCACGCACCGCTTCATCCTGACCGATCACGCGTTGCATGAGCACGTCTTCCATGCGCAGCAGTTTTTCCTTCTCGCCTTCCAGCATCTTGGACACGGGAATTCCGGTCCAGCGCGATACCACCTCGGCGATTTCTTCCGCCGTAACCCTGTTACGCATAAGCTGCATAGGCCGGTCTTCGCTGGCGGTGGCTTGGGCAAGCTTCTTTTCCAATTCCGGGATGCGCCCGTATTGCAGTTCCGACATGCGTGCAAGATCGCCGGCACGGCGCGCTGATTCCAGATCGGTGCGCGCTTTCTCAAGGGATTCCTTGATTTGTGCCGCACCTTGCACCGAGGCTTTCTCGGCTTTCCAGATCTCATCCAGGTCCGAATATTCACGCTCCAGCTTTTTGATGTCCGCTTCCAGCGTCGACAAACGTTTCTTCGAGGCTTCGTCTTTTTCCTTCTTGAGCGCCTCGCGTTCGATTTTGAGCTGTATGAGTTTCCGATCCAGTTTGTCCATGGCTTCCGGCTTGGAATCAATCTCCATGCGAATGCGGGAAGCGGCTTCGTCAATCAGGTCGATGGCCTTGTCTGGCAACTGACGATCAGAAATATAGCGGTGTGACAAGGTCGCTGCTGCCACGATCGCGGGATCGGTGATTTCCACACCGTGGTGCACTTCGTAGCGTTCTTTCAAACCGCGCAGGATGGCAATGGTGTCTTCCACGGACGGTTCATCCACCAGTACTTTCTGGAAGCGGCGTTCCAGTGCCGCGTCCTTTTCTATGTACTGGCGGTATTCGTCCAGCGTGGTGGCGCCTACACAGTGCAATTCGCCGCGTGCGAGCGCGGGTTTGAGCATATTCCCCGCATCCATGGAACCTTCGGCCTTGCCGGCGCCTACCACCATGTGGATCTCGTCGATGAACAGAATGATGCGGCCTTCTTCCTTGCCGATGTCCTTGA
>JBOIBD010000253.1:0-2881 GCA_050739415.1 Gammaproteobacteria bacterium
GCGAAGGCCGTGGGGATGAACAGAATAAGGGGCAGAATCAGGCTAGAAAGCTTGCGCATCACGCACCTCGGCAGTGTGTTCATCACGGATAGTGGAGCAGTATGCGCTGCAGTTAAACTACAGCCAACCCATCTGGCGGGCGATGCATGAGGCTTCGCTACCGCAATAAGACGAGAACTTGATAATGGGCGCTATTGCTTGGCGTGGGACCCATAGGCAATCACACCTTGCCAATATGGAGCATCCACCGGTCCAACCGTCAGCGTTACCGTCACATCTCGTCTGTGCATGTTGGGCGTGCCTAAGTCTTGTCCGTCTATCGTTGTGAACGACATGGGAGGGTTGCCATGTGCCGCCGGAAGCGCGAGATTCCAGATCGAGAGGCTCGCCGCAACGTTCTGGTAAATCAGTGTAAATGTGTTGACGCCATTATTGTCTACAGTGCGCAGGAATGGCTTGCTGTCGGATCCGCGGCCAATGATCAGAAGGCTTTTGTCTGTCTTTGAGGAGAGACCTTCAAATGCGGGATAACGATTGGTCTGATGCCCGACGATAAAGGTTTCCCCTGTCTTCACATCTTCAAGGCAATCGCTTGCCGAATAATTGACGGTATTGTGGTAGGGGCGATATACCGCTTTGTCCGGCGTGGACTTCGAGCGGACATACGCGTGGAATTCGCCTTGCCATGTGCCGATGAAAGAAAGATATTTTTTGCGGCACGGAACGTGTTTGCATGATGCGGGATGGCCGCCGTACTCCCTGGAACAATTGAAGAGACCGATTGTGTTGGCCGCCGATTTCTCCGGGACGCTATTGGCCCTGGGAAGCTGTGCAGATTGTAATGACGCGAGTACCGATGTGCTCATCAACAAACTAAAAGTAATCGCGATAGAGAGCATGGTCAGCTTTTTCATAGTGAGAATCTCCATCAGGAAGTAAAGCGCAAGACGACTGCCATTGGGCAGAGATACTTTACTTCCTTCGATCATGGATTCAGGTGTCGCGTATCAGCAGTTTGTGCTGACATTTGTCACCCGTATGATGACGTGACGTCGTTGTCGGCATGCGATCCGGTAAAATTTCGCCGGACTATTACCTGAAGCGGTTACAGCCAACCTTTCTGACGGGCAATACGCGCGGCCTCGATGCGATTCGCAGCGCCGAGTTTGCCGATGGCTTCGGAAAGATAATTGCGTACGGTGCCTTCCGACAGGAACAACTGTTTGGCGATGTCGGCACTGGCCACGCCTTCGCCCGCAAGTCGGAGTACCTGGCGTTCGCGGTCGTTAAGTGGATCTTCTGTGTCCCAGGCTTCGGTGGCGAGTTCCGGCGCGATGACTTTACCGCCGTTGTGCACCTTGCGGATGGCGTTCGCCAAGTGCTCAGCCGGCGCATCTTTGAGCAGATAGCCTTTGACGCCGGCACCCAGCGCGCGACGTAGGTAACCTGGCCGTGCAAAAGTGGTGACGATGACAACTCGCGCTGGATGATTGCGATGTTTAAGCGCGTCGGCAAATTCCAAGCCGGTCATACCCGGCATTTCGATGTCGGTCACGACCACATCCGGCTTGAATTCTTCCGCTAGCATCAGCGCATCCTTGCCGTTGCCGGCGCGGGCGACCACGGAAATATCCTCTTCCATGTCCAGCATGGCGGCGAGTGCGCCCAGGATCATGCTCTGGTCTTCGACGATGAGTACCTTGATCATGCGACTTATCCGATCAATACAGTGCTGTTATCGCGCACATCCGGTGCAATCGCCGGCAGCAGGATGGCGAGGCGTGTGCCGGTATTATCCGATGCAATCTGCAACTGACCGGAAACCGCCTGCAAGCGCTCGCGCATACCCCTGAGTCCATTACCTTCCAGGATCTTGCCACCGTGACCGTCGTCATTGATCAGCAGACGCAATTGATCGCTGTGGTTTTCAAGTTGGATACGACAATTGCGCGCGCCGGAATGGCGTACTACATTGGTGACGGCTTCGCGCAGCACCATGGCGAGCAGCGAATCCTGCGCTGACGAAAGCTTCGGCGGTTCCACTTTTTCCGCCAGTTTGACGTTCGCGGCGGTGAGCGCCACGCGCGCGTTCGCGAGTTCGCCGGTCAGGCCGCTGCTGCGGTAGCCGCCCACCGCCTCGCGCACCTGTGTGAGCGCCTCGCGCGAGATGCGCTCCACGTCACGGATCTCGCGTGCCGCGCCCGCCAGATCGCGTTCCGCCAGCTTGGCCGCGAGTTCCGCCTTGACGGTGATGAGTGTGAGCGTGTGGCCCAGGAGATCGTGCAGATCGCGGCCGATGCGTTCGCGTTCGGCGCTGGCCGCGAGCTTGCGAATTTCTTCCTGCGAGAGTTTGAGCGCGCGGTTCTTGCGATTCATCTCGCCGAAATACAGATTGGCGAGGCCGAGGACCACGACGAAAAACAGTATGTAGAACAGCGTCTCGATGTTCAGTCGTACCGCAAAGGCGCTTGCCAAGTATGCGGCGATGACTAGCAGCAGTGTGCGCGATCCCTTTTTGATCGAACCGAGAGAACCGCACAGGGTGGCAGCATAAATGAAAAACACCAGGCCATTGCCGTTCGGCCACATGAAGCCGCAACCTAGCAGAGTGATGGCGGTGATGATCCAGCCAAGTTCGCGTGTGGCAGCGCGGTGCGCGGCGTTGTAGCCGCGGAAGTACAGCGCGATGAACACCAATCCCGCGATGGCGTATAAACTCCAGCGCAGCACGTCAAAGGGTTTGTTGGTGTAATTAAGGTAGAAAAAGGTGAGATACGGCAGCCACAGATAGGGTGTCCAGCCGAACTGCGAGTTGCCGGGCAGCAGCCGATGGTGAAGCCAGAGAAACGGCCTCACCACTGGCTGCCAGAATGTCTTGAAG
>JBOIBD010000254.1:0-2875 GCA_050739415.1 Gammaproteobacteria bacterium
GTAGTGGACCGGATGTCGCCGCGGCGGGTGCTGCTGGGCGCGCGCGCAGCCAATGCCGTATGCATTGCGGTGCTCGCGCTGCTGGTACTGACCGGTGGCATCCATATGTGGATGATTTACCTTTTGGCGCTTGGCATCGGTCTGTCCACGGCCTTTGCCTACCCGGCGGGTACCGCGATCCTGCCACAATTGATGCAGCCGCAGCAGCTCCGCAGCGCGAACGCCCTGATCATGGGCATGCGCCAGCTCTCAATGATCGTCGGCCCGGTGCTGGCCGGGTTCGTCATCAGCTTGGGCGCCAGCAGCCACACGCACACGCTCGAAGATGCGCGCGGTATGGGCCTGGCGTTCAGCATTGATGCGGTGAGTTTCCTGTTCTCGCTGGTCTCCCTGGTCATGATCCGCATCCACAGCGATTCGCATCCGGTCAAAATCACCGGCGGTGTGCTGGCCAGCGTGTTGGCTGGTATACGCAGCGTGTGGGCCGACCTGCCGCTGCGCGCTTTCGTGCTGTATGTCGCTTGTGTCGCGGTGTTTGTTGGAGGGCCCATCCAGGTAGGCCTGCCAGTGCTGGCGGATACGCGTCTGAACCTGGGTGCGGCCTCACTCGGAATTCTCATGACCGCGAATGGCGCCGGCATGTTCGCCGGCAGCGTCATATCCGGCCTCGGCATCCGTTTGGTGCGCGGCCGGCTCGGCATCATGGTGTTGTGTTTTGACGGTCTTTCGGGTCTGCTGCTCGCCGGTCTGACTCTCGTGCACACCACCGCTGCCGGCGCCGTATTACTGGTCTGCGCCGGGCTGCTGACGGGCATCGTGCAGATCGCCATCTTTACCTGGATACAACAGCGGGTACCGCAGGAAATGATGGGGCGTACCATGAGTGTACTGATATTCACCTTCATGGGTCTGGGCCCCTTGTCTGCCGCGGCGGCTGGGGGCTTGCTCAAGCTGATTCCCTTGCCGGCGTTATTTGCTGGCGCTGGTTTGACACTCACGGTGATCGCGCTGGCCTGTCTCAACAGCCGTCAATTGCGCAGCATCGGCGTCGCACAGATATCGGCTGCAAAACTTTGAGGCTCCGCGCTTGCTACATGTCTGAAATTAGCTGAGGTAATGCCGAATGACTCACACGTTCAAAACCGGCTTCATCGGTCTTGGTGCCATGGGTTATCCCATGGCACTTAATCTGCACAAGGCTGGGCTGCTGGCTGCAGTCTGTAACCGCACACATTCAAAAGCCGTGGCACTCGCAAAGGAAACCAGTTGTCTGGCGGCGAAAAATATTCCCGAACTGGCAAAAGTCTGTGATGCGATGATCATGTGCGTATCCGCCGACGAAGACGTGATGGAGGTTGTGGATCAGCTGGCGAAATATCTCAAACCGGCTGCCTTGGTCATCGATTGCTCGACGGTGAGCGCCGCGACTGCGCGCGCTGCTGCGCAACAATTGAGTAAAAGCAAAATCGATTTTCTCGACTGTCCGGTTTCCGGCGGCACCGAAGGCGCGAAGCAGGGCACACTCGCCATCATGTGCGGTGGCGACGAAAAAGTGTTCCAGCGCGCGCAACCGATACTAAACGCCCTCGGCAAACGCATCGTATTGATGGGACCGGTCGGCGCCGGCCAAGCCACCAAGGCTGTGAACCAGATCGCCGTGGCCGGCATCGCCCAGGCGGTGACCGAGGCGCTGGCCTTCGCCGAGGCCGAGGGCCTGCCGCTGGACAAAGTCATCGAGGTGGTGGGCAGCGGCGCGGCCGGTTCCTGGTTCATGAGCCATCGCGGACCCAGCATAGCCGCCGGCCGCTATCCACTGGGTTTCAAGGTGGCACTGCACGCCAAGGATTTGAAGATCGTACAGCAGATGGCGGCTACGCGTGGGGTGCAACTGCCCGTGGTGGAGATGACTCTGCACCATTACCGGCATCTTCAGGAGGCCGGTCATGGCGATGAAGACATCTCCTCGCTGTACCGTCTCAAGCACGCTCTCTTTGATGGGCGAACCTGACCGTTGTGCCGTTTCACGGTGACATGCGACACTGATGCGCATGGCCGTTACTGCCCCAGCTAAACCCGCCTCCGAGGAATTTTTCCTGCCGGACTTCTGTTCCGGCCCGGTGGTGCTGGTGGTAATCCTGATCGCCGAACTCACCGCCTTCGTGCTGGTGATTGCGCGCCACCTGCCCGGTGAGGGCCTTGCTTTGTGGTTGGACCTGGCACGCATTTCGCTGTTCCTGCAATGGATTGGCTTGACCAGCGCCGGTGTGCTGTGCGCCCTGCGCAAACCCTTGGCGCGAATGCCCTTGCGCCGTGCCGCCATCGTCAGCTTCGTGCTGCTATTCATCACTACCGGCGTGCTCAGTGAAATTGCCTATGATTTATCCACCTACACCGGTATCGGCCAGGGGATCTTCCCCTTGAGTCACGTTGGCTTTCTGCTGCGCAACCTCATCATCTGCACCATTGTGAGCATTCTGGTGCTGCGCTACTTCTACCTGCAATATCAGTGGAAGCGCAACCTGCAGCGCGAGACCCGCGCACGTATTGAAGTACTGCAGTCGCGCATCCGGCCACATTTCCTGTTCAACAGCATGAATACCATCGCCGCGCTCATCCACAGCACGCCCGATATGGCGGTACGCACAATCGAAGACCTGGCTGATCTGTTTCGCGCCAGCCTCAAGCAGACCAGCCCGATGGTCACGCTCGCCAATGAATTGGCGATCACACGCCAGTATCAACGCATCGAGGAGTTGCGCCTGGGTGACCGCCTCACGGTCAACTGGCAGATTGATGCACTGCCAACGGACGCCTACGTTCCGCAATTGATGCTGCAGCCCCTGCTCGAAAACGCCATATATCACGGCATCGAGCC
>JBOIBD010000255.1:0-2824 GCA_050739415.1 Gammaproteobacteria bacterium
GAAGGATACGATCAGGATGACGACACAATGATTCACTCAGTCAGTCGCTGACACTGTGACTGACAGCATGACAGTCGTCGCCAACCTTGCGCTATCCAACATCAAGCACGGCGAAATGCTTCTATTAGGCGGTTTGACGAAAGAATTCCATTGCGCTGGCTACGATTTGACGAAAGTTCAGGTTCGCCGAACCTACAATCTGAAGATTGTAGGCACTGGCTGAGGACTGCAATCTATGGGATCTCACCTGTTGACGAACCCCGACTTGCGACACAGCGCGGGAAGCCCAGTGGTCACTGTTCACGGTGACTGTTGACAGCACTGGTGTTGTGAGCCTTCACCGACTCTGAGTCTGACTCGTCTAACTCCTATCCAGCTCTCCTTTAGGCTCTCCTCGTCCTCTCCTCTCCTCTCCTCCGAGTCCTCGGAGTCCTCCTCATGAGTGTGTCGATGCGTGCCTCTGCAGCGTCCTCTGCTGATGCGCTGATCGATGCGCGTGTCGTGCGCAGCACCAAGGTCAACTACCAGGGCAAGATCAAGCAGATCAAGCAGTACTACACGAAGCATCTGCGCTACAGCGACCTCACTCTTCCTATTCAATGGGAGGACATCCACGACTTCTTCGGCTGGCTGATCAACATCGAGCACAAGGACAAGCCGCTCGCCTTCTCTACCGTCCGTCAGTACAAGAGCGCGCTGATGTGGTACTACAAGGAGCACAAGCTCATCATGCAGCCAGAGATCGACCAGGGGCTGGAGGCGCTGTTCAATGGCTACAAGCGCAGAGTGTCCGATTACAAGCTCCAAGGCAAGATGCCCGTGTTCGAAGGCAAGTATCACTTAACGTTCGATGGCTACTGTCTGCTGGCCACCGCTCTATTCAAAGCCGACTCTCTCAGCCAGATGCTGTTCGGCTGGCCGTTCTTGGTCCTGCAGTGGAACCTCATCGCCAGGTCGGACACCGTCTCTTGCATCATGATGGAGCATGTGGGTTGGGAAGCAGACTCACTGCTGATCACCACACCCAAGCACAAGGGCGATCAGGAAGGTGTCAAGTGCTTCTCGCGTCACCTGTACGCCAACCCATTGAACCCCGTCATCTGTCCAGTCCTCGCACTCGCTATAGTCACATTCATGAGAGTGCTGAAGCACGATCACCTGACTGAGTCCAGTGGGCAGTCCAGCAGCGCTGCGCTACCCAACTATCGCATCTTCGATGGCGCTCACAACGAGAAGCGGTTCTCCGACGTGCTGATCGGCACCATCGCATCGCTGCCTGCGTCTGATCTGCCGCGGCTGGGTGGTGAAAAGAAACAACTTGGCACTCACAGCGTCCGTAAAGGCGCTGCCAGCTACTGCGCTGGTTTGATCAACGGCCCGTCCATGGTGCAGGTGTTCCTCCGTGCTGGATGGAGTCTCGGCAACGTGCAAGACCGCTATCTGTTCGCCGGTGCAGGTGGCGATCAGCTGACCGGACGGGCGCTGTCGTGCCTGCCATTCAACGACTCGTCATTCTCCTTGCTGCCACCGCACTTTGGGAAAGAAGGCCTCGATCGTGTCGAGTGGCCCCTAATACTACCGCTCTACGCTCGACTGCCGGAGACATTCAAGCGCGCTCTGCCTTGTCTGCTGGCTTCCATCTGCTACCACGAGCAGTGGTTGCGATCGATGCTGCCTGCACATCACCCGCTCTTCGCGTCATATTTGTTTGCATCCGGGTGTGTCAGCAGTTTGAAGGAGTTTGTCCTGGCAGGACGCAGCCGCTGTATTATCACGGGAATGCAGGCGACAGGCATACCACCTCACTTAGCCATGTCGAATGAGCTGACGGATGTAGTCAAACAAACACAAGTATTGAGGGAAGAGTTACTGGCTAAGTGCACCGAGCTGCCATCTGAACTCGTGAGTGTGATGCTCAGCAAGTTTACTGTCAACGGAGCTATCCCCGTCACAGCGGACGACCTCAAGGCACTGCTCAACAACGTCCTCACACAGATGCGAGCTGAGATGCGAGCTGAGCTGCGCGAAGCACTCCCTGCAGCCACTCACGCAGCAGCCTCACCTCAGCCCACTGATCCCCTCGGTGACCCTGACCCTGTATTCCTGAAGTGGACATGGGGCGGGAAGTTCCACATGGTGCCTGAGGGGTGGCGGTTCCCTTCCACCGACGTGAAGGCGACGTGGAATCTGTGGCACTTCGGCCATGTACAGGACAAGATTCGCCCGCTGCGGCTGTTGAAGGAGTTCGACCTCATCAACGAGGCGCAGGCCACGCTGCTGTCCAAGTGCAGCGGTGTGATGAAGGCGATCGCACAGGAGATGGTCGAGATGAAGGTGGTGCAGTCGCTCAGGGACGTGGAGAAACTGTCAGCCGTCGACTCGTCCGCCGCATTCGACCGCGCACTCTTGCAGCTGATCGAGAGGGTGAAGCCGGGATCGACGCGACAACCGGGGCGATGGATGGAGATGAAGGTCACGACCCTCTACGACCACATGAAAGGGAGGAAGCGGAAGCGGCAGGACGAGCAGCAGGCAGAGGCAGGCCAGGCGGGCGCGGCGCAGGCAGGCGACGCAGGAGGAGGTCACAGGCGTCAGCGGAGGCGTCAGCGGCGAGAGGGGAATGGAGGGAGGGAGCAGGCATGATGTCGATGACGATGATGAGTGAGCGTGTCCAGTGCACTGAATCAGTGAATGCGACAGTCAAGCGATGGTCCAGCGACAGAGTGTCTCAGTCGTATTCGTAAGGCTTGGCCCTGTCGAACCCCGAAGGTTCGTGAATCTCTGGGTTCTATCTGTCCTATAGTCTATCTTAGTGGTGTAGACA
>JBOIBD010000256.1:0-2817 GCA_050739415.1 Gammaproteobacteria bacterium
TCTCGACCGAGAGTGAGTCGCGGTCGAAATAAGCTTGAGCGCCGATTTGGCAGCAAAGCTTCGATGCCTCCTCGGTGCGAACCGCGCTGATCGTACCGTTGGCTTCGTCCAGCCATTTAGGCACGCCTCTGCCGTCTCTAAACCAATCGGTATTCTGATAAGGGTCTTCGGAAGGAAAATCTGTGATTGTGGCTATAAGCTTTATTCGGTCGGCAGGCTGGGGATCTGAACCGTAAAAGTCATGTTCGGTGAGTTCCCTGATCATCCGCTCCCTTCCTAGAAGAAGCGTCAGTGCCTCTATCACCGTAGTTTTGCCGGTGTTGTTAGCCCCGATCAGCACAGGATGGTCTTTAAAGTTGTCAATGGCCATTAATTTTGACCCACTTTTGGCCAATAGAATTGACCCACTTGCTCACCGCTAACCGCCGGTTTTCTGCTTCAAACGATAGCTCTCACCTCCCAGCATAAAGATGTGTGAATGGTGGATCACGCGGTCGATGATGGGCACGGCCACGTTGTCGTCATGGAAGAACTCGCCCCAGCTGGTGAAGTCCTTGTTGGTGGTCAGGATGACCGAGCGGTACTCGTACAGGTTGTTGATTAACTGGAACAGGTTGTACCGGGCTTGGCGCGTCATCGGCAGGTAGCCCAGCTCATCGATGATCAGCACGTCGTATTTGCTCAGCTGATTAAGGCGCTTCTTCAGCTCGCCCTTCATTTCCGCCAGCTCCAGATCCTCGACCAACGCCAGAGCCGTGCGGAACAGCACCTTGTAGCCCGCCTGAACCGCCTTGTGGCCAATCCCAATGGCCAAGTGGGTCTTGCCCACACCCGGTGGTCCGATGAACACCAGGTTGTCGCGGTTGTCGATAAAGCTGAAGTCCAGCAAGGTGCTGACCTGGCGCTTGGTGATGGTGGTCTGGTGCCGGTAATCGAAGGCCTCCAGATGCTTCTCCGAGGGGAACTGCGCCTGCTTGAGGTTGCGGCTTACGCGGCTACTGGAGCGGGCGTTAAGCTCATGCTCGACCAGTGACTGGGCGAAGCTCAGGTAGGACAGTTCATTGGCTTCGGCTCTGGCCAGCAGGGTGGCCAGCTCACCCGCGGTCGCGCTGAGGCGCAGGCTTCGGTACTGCGCGATAGTGCTGTCGAGCAGGCTCATTGGGTCACCCCGTGGCCAGTCGACTGGCCAATGCGGGCATAAGCGTTCAGGTCGGCGTGACTAACCTGGCTACCGGCCTCTGGCGCATAGTCATGGTCGCCGATGATCCGGCCCCGCGCCTTGGCTTGCTGCCATGCTTCGAGGTAGCGCTTGAGCCCGGTGGCGGTCAGTTCACTGCGCTCGCACAACTCGCCGAGCAACGCCGTATCAACCGGCGCATGGGCCATGAGCAGGTCGCGTGCAGCAACCAGCTGATCCTTGTAGATACGCGGCGAAGTACGCTTGAGCAGTTGGCACAGGGTTGCCCCAAGGGCATCGGGCAGGATCGAGTCGATGCCGCGCTCCAGGTCGGTAATGCGCTGGGCATGGTCTCGGTAATGGTTGTTGTTCTTGATCATCCGGCCCTTGGCCTTGCACAGGTCATGGGTGGCTATGAGTTCACCGCTCTCCAGGTCATGGATCAGCAACTGGTTGTCCTGTGCGCTGACACCGACACGGGCTTGCTGCCAGGCCATGGGTACCGAGTACTTGTTGGCCTGCCATGAGATCAAGCCGGTCTTGTCGACCTTGCGGGTCTCCCTTGTCGGCGCCACGTGCAGCAGGTTCTGCGGGACGAGATAGGGCTTGAGCTGACTACGCTCCAGTGCCTCGAAATGCGCTCTTGGATGCTGCCCCGTCGTGCCGTGCACGCGTGCGTTGGCGACAGTCTCGAGCCAATCATTCAGGTGCTGTCGGACGGCGGCCTCGTCCTGGAAGTGCTCGCCGTAGAAGCAGTCACGCTTGACGTACTTGACCCCGGCCTCCACCTTGCCCTTGCTCTCCGGGTCATAGCCCTCGCAGGCATGGATGCGGTACCCGACGGTAGTCGCATACTGGTGGAAGCGCTGGTTCAGCGTCAGCTCACGGTACTGCTCGTTGATCACCACCATCTTGGTCTGATCGTAGATGCACTCCTCGGTGACGCCGCCGAAGTAGCGGAAGGCCTCGTCGTGCATCTGGATAAACCGTTCGGTATCCAGCGGCCGGAAGTTCAGACCGACATACATCAGCCGTGAACAGGACAGCACAAACACCACAAAATGAACGACACGCTCCAGGCCGCCAATCATGACGCCTCGCAGCTCACCGGGGTCGACCTGACACTGCACGCCAGGCACTGACTCAACGACCGGCTCGTAATAGCGCAACTGGCCACTGGCAACCTGCTGCTTGAGCGCTTGCACATAGCGGCGAATGCTCCGGTCTGACACCGCCAGCTCGGTGGTGCGCTCCCTCAGGCGACGGGCCAGCTTGACTGCGCTCAGGGCTGGAAACTGACCCAACTGATTAATCAGATAATCGCGGTGCTCGTCGAGCACCTTGGTGCGTGAAGGGTCAGCAATGGTAGCGCTGATCTGCATCTCATCCAGGTGGAGATACTTGCGTACGGTGTTCCGGGAAATCCCCAGCTCACGACTGATGGCACGGACCGACAGGCCTCGGCCCTGGTCATACAACCCCTTGATCTTGTGAATCACAACCCACTCCTTCAATGATCTGTCCCCGGCCTGTGCATAAGGCGGGTGACGCTACATGGTCGGTGGCCAATGCCACTATGGGTGGGTCAAAATTGTTGGCCAGAGGTGGGTCAGTTTAATTGGCCATTAACAACTTTGATC
>JBOIBD010000257.1:0-2812 GCA_050739415.1 Gammaproteobacteria bacterium
GAGCCGCCCATGTAGGTCGCGACGCCGCCGTCGTTAAGCGTCAGCGTCGGTGTGCCTGTGACCGTTACTGCCGCGCTGAAATCGAGCGTGAGCGTAATGGTGTCGCCGGGAACCTCCGTGCCCGTCGACGGGGAGGAAGTGACCTCCGTCACAGACGTCACGTTCTGGGCATAATACGCCCCTGTTACCATGTTGATGTTGTTCAGAGTGGCAACAGCTCCATTGTATGGGCCGGTGCCAGCTCCAGTGCCATCATAGTTCGCAGCCGCGAACATGGCCGCCCCACCGTTGAGGCCGGTCGGATCAAAATAATTGTTGCCTATGGTTGCAGAGCCATCGAGGTTGGCGGTGTTCAGAATAATCGGATAACTGACATTCGACCCACTGGCGGTTATCAATGTGTTGTTAGAGATGGTAGCGCTCAGGATTGATCCCTGTGCGGTATTCGCCGACGCAATGCTAAGACCCTGCGTAGCGCCTTCGGAACTCGGAATGCTCTGAACGAAGGTGTTGAAATTGATTTGCAGATTGTTGAGTACGTCGCCAACGCCATTATAGGTCTGGATCCAATCTCCATGCGCACCTTGACTGGCGCCCATGCCGGCATTTTCGATCAGATTATATTGAATAATGGCATTGTCGCCGGTCGTGGTGGCGCTGCCAAGAACGATGTCTTCCGAATAGGCATTCTCAATTATATTATATTCGACGGTGGTCGTGCCCGTGCCATTTAAAATGACCAACCCATAGCCAGGATATGAACTTACTAACCCTGCGCCGTTGATGGTATTGCCGATGATAGTGGCATTGCTGGCCGACGCCTCTACGAACAACGGCAGCTGCGTATTACTTCCGATCTGAAAGTTTGAATTCTCAATCGTGTCGTTACTGCCTTCGACATCGACCTGCCAACCACCATTGAGCGAAAAATCATAGCCATTGAGCGTGATGTTATTGCCAGTGACAGTGACGATGCGTGAGGTTGTGTTGACTGACACACCGGCCATGCTGATAGTCGCCGGGTTATGCAACACTGTGCCGGCCGGAACCCCCACATAATAGTTCACTCCGGCAACATTCCAGGATGGTCGCGCAGCGTAGCCGCTCAACAGAGTTGCCAGCTGCGGCGTGCCGGACGGCGCATTCGCCGAGCCGTCGCCCAAGTTCAGCGGCGGGTCAACCGTTATGACATTCCCCGCCGCATTGCTTACCGACAACGTATAGTCAATCGTTCCATCCGTGAGGTTCGACAGATTAGTCGAATAGGTTCCATTTGATGCGATCGGCACCACATCTTTGCTGCCCGACACGTCAGTGAAGGTGACAGTCCCACTGTAGCCCTTCCCTAAATCGCTCACAGTGAACGTAACGTCCGATGGATTAGTAGCATTAACCGACAGGTTGGGTGCAGGAGGCACCGTCTGCGTGGGCTGGCTTTCAGTTACAACTGATGCAGCATTGCCATTAGCTCCGCTCCGATTAATCGAAGCATTAGCGAAAGACGCTATTTCGTCGCCTTCTTTCGCTCCAAGGCTTTGAGCACTTTCCGCAACCGGGCCGCTGCTGCCATCAGCCAGTATGGGGGCACTGAAAACGACCGAAGGAGATTCACCGGTACTCGAGTTGTAAGAAGGTAGACTTCCTAGATTTGCCGCCAATAGCGATGCAGCTAAATATTGCCAATTATCAGCTACACCGGGAGCACGATGACAAACACCCAACTCATCACCTGTCGCGTTGGTTGCGGAGATCTCGGCGAGACTCAGTTTATCTTGATCCCTATTTTCGATCGTCGCCCATCTGTCCCTTCCACCAGATGGACTCTCAGACCCCTCGTTGTCATCGGACGTTACAGCGCTTGAAAGTTGACCTAAGGCTGTTTGCCAATCGCTTATCGCGACTCTTCCCGGCCGAATGCCACCACCATCCACCAAAGGATTGACTCCGACGGCATCGTTGCTGTCTGGACCGTCAAAGAATGAAATCTGAATTGCAGGTTGGTCGGACAAAAATACCCCTCGAACTTCCAGTTTGACACTCGGATGCCGAAGGAAAGCAGCCAATGTCGTGTGAACAGTCATTCAGCTGTGGGTATCTGCAGAGAAGCGCGCACGGAAGCATGGCGGCCTAATGCATAGGTCCGCGAAGACTTCCGTTTCGACGAGCGCCGTTATTTATCCGCCCGGCGGCCCTGGTTCTTCATGAAATCCCCCATTTGATTTTCCCAACATGCGCTGTCAGTAAGAGCAGTAAGAATCGTCCTCGCGTCACCCAAATATATGGTTAACGCCCCATAAGGCTTTTTTTTGGCAGTGCGGGTCGCTGCTAAGCTCTTGGCGGGTTGCCATAATTTGGCGGCGGACGGTAATAATGGTCCCCGAGGGTGTAGCCCACGCTCCTAATCTGGGCCCTGGCAGAACTCCGCCCGATGGCACTCAAACGCGCGTCATGTATGGTGGGGATTTGTGAGCGGTGATTGATGTGTGCTTTCCCAGGCGGCGGCGGGGATTATTGGGTGGTCAGAGCCGGTGCCGCCGGTGGGGAAACTGGAAGCAATATAGTTGGCGAGTAGCGCCAGATTGCCGGGGCGGCTGTCGGTGGTGGAAGAGAACACCTGGTTCATGTGGTTGTTGCCCGACTCGTAGCTCGATGCCGATTGCGTCGAGGCTGCGGTATCGAATGAAGGCACCGGCGGATCATAGACAATGGTGCCACCGCTGCCGTCGCTGGCGAAGCTGAAGTTGGCGAGCGCATAGGAGCCGTTGAAATCGAGCTTGACGGTGTCGCTGCCGGAAGTAACCGTCAGCACGCC
>JBOIBD010000258.1:0-2798 GCA_050739415.1 Gammaproteobacteria bacterium
TCCTTCGAGTCCACTACCGGCAGGCGGCCAACATTGCGGCGCAGCATTTTCTCGGCGGCGGTATGCAGACTCTCGTCTGGATACGCCACCTCCAGATGAGCGCTCCCGGCTTGCAGCAGCGTAGTAGTTTCATCCACCTTGTTTTCCAAGGCACGGAAGATATCGCCGCGTGTGATGATGCCTACTAGTTTGTCCTGCATGTCCAGCAGCGGGTAGCCGTTGTGACGCGCCACCGCAGGATCATGACGGCCGATACGGCCCACCAGCTCGGATAGCAGCATATCTGCCTTGAGCGCCATGGGTTTGCGGTCCATGACTTCGCCCACTGTCACTTGGCGCAATACGTCTACTTCGTATTCCATGTGAATTCTCAATCCGCGCCGGGCCAGCTTTTCCGTCATGATGGATTCTTTCATGTAGAGCTGCGCGATTCCGCTTGCAATCACGCAGACCAGCATTAAGGGCAGCACGGATTCATAATTGCGAGTGATCTCGAAAGCAAAGATGATGAGTGCGAAGGTGGCGCGTGCCGCTGCCGCGAACACCGCCGCCATGCCAACCACAGCATAGGCACCCGGATCGAGGTGTATGCCGGGAATAATATGGTTCACGATAATGGCAAAGGCCGCGCCCAGCGCCGCGCCGCCCATGAACATGGGTGCCAGCAGACCACCGGACGTACCGGAGCCGAGCGAAATCAGCAGCGCCAGGCTCTTGAACACCAGGATCAGCAGCAGCAATCCCAGTGCCAAATGATTGTTGAGAATGTCGGAAATGGTGCCGTAGCCGACACCCAGCACGCGTGGCACGAAGAAACCGATGGCACCGAGACCAACGGCACCGATGGCCGGCCACCACATCTCGTTTACCGGCAGCTTCTCGAACAGATCCTCGATCCAGAACAACCCACGGCTCATCGCTACCGCCATGTAGCCACAGATCACGCCCAGTACCACGTAAAAGGGCAGACCATGGATGATGTCAAAATTCACATGACCGACTGTGAACATCGGGCCGGGACTGATGAGCTGAACATGAATTGTGGTAGCGATGGTGGTGGCGATTACCAATGGAATAAAGGAGCGCGCACGGAATTCAAACAAAAGTAATTCGATAGCGAAAATCACGCCGGCAATGGGCGTGGAGAATGTGGCGGCCATACCAGCGCCAGCGCCGCAGGCGAGCAGCACTTT
Organism: Gammaproteobacteria bacterium; assembly: GCA_050739415.1. Lineage (GTDB taxonomy): Bacteria > Pseudomonadota > Gammaproteobacteria > Natronospirales > REEB76 > REEB76. The sequence continues at coordinate 1,194 of JBOIBD010000258.1, forward strand.
GCGTTCTGCCGCGGTCATGCGCAGAAGCTGACCAACGATGGAACCAAGCGCACCGCCCGTCATGATGATCGGACCTTCCGCGCCGAACGGACCACCGGTACCGATGGCGATAGCGGCGGAAATTGGTTTGAGAAACGCTACCCGCGGCTTGATTCGGCTCTTGTTGACGACAATGGCTTCCATGGCCTCAGGAATGCCGTGGCCGCGAATCTTGTCCGAGCCGTACTTGGCCATGAGGCCAACGATGAGTCCACCGATGGCAGGAATGATGAGCACCCACCAGCCAAGCGTGTTGGTGGTGATGTTCGTCAGTTTGAACGACAGCTGGTGGAAATACACCAGGTTGGTGATAACGGCGATCAAACCATACAAAATATATGCAGTGACACCCGCCGCCAGGCCGATGAGCGCCGCCAACACAGACATGTGCAGCAGACGAATGCCGTCCGGACCGGCAGCAAGCGGTCGTGAATGGGCAACAATAGGCGCGCCTCGCGACATGGATTCTCCAGTCGTTGAAAATGAATTGCGGGAATGCAAAAAAGCGCGGTAATATATATCGCAATGCGATATAAATCAACAAAAATGCGACAGGTTGCACCCAAACGCATGGTTGAGCCGAATGCGTTACCGGTCTGTGATGCCGATTACGTAACACTGGCGGAGTTTCGCTCGACTTTGCGCAAGTTCCTGCGTACCAGCGAGGAGCTTGCCTTGTCCTTGGGACTCACGCCGCAACAACACCAGGCGCTGTTGGCCATCAGAGGTTTCCCAGGAGGTGAGCCGCCGACCATCAGCCAATTGGCCGGGCGTCTGCACATCCGCCATAACAGCGCGGTGGGATTGGTGAATCGCCTGGTGCGTCAACGGCTGGTGAAACGCCAGGCCTCACAGGTTGATCACAGACAAGTGCATGCCGTACTAACCACTCAAGGCATTACCATGCTCGATAGACTTACGCAGAGCCATCGCATTGAACTGCGGCGCATCGGCGCAGAGATCACCCGTTTATTGATGGAACTGACACGCTAGCAAGGTGAGGTCCGAGGAGTGATGGTGAGGCGCAAGGCGGGTGATTCAGTGGATGTCTTTGAACGCCAAACGAGATTAAGAAATCACAGATTTGGTTGAGGTGACAGGGCGAGGTAGGTGATTCGAAAGATTGCCAGTTGCCGCTAAGCACACCATGGATGGTTCAGTGAGCGAAAAGAGTAGGCAGTTCGCCAAGGTAACAGTGCCCATCGCACTGCGACGAGCGCCCGCACAGGACGTGCGGGCCGGTTAGCCTATCAGGGATGATTCTGTGAGCGGGAAGGTCTAACAATTGGTCCGGGTGACAGGGCTCGCCGCACTGCGGCGAGCGGGCGTGCAGGGAAAGCACGCCCTGGATTTTCAGGTTTGGCAGGGAAAGCCAAACCTGAAAATGAACCATGCGACTCCGTTATAAATTGGCGTCGCAGGTCCTAATGCTGAGGATTATGGGATTTGAAGAATCAGTAAATTTGTTGGTCGGGGTGACAGGATTTGAACCTGCGACCCCTACGTCCCGAACGTAGTGCTCTACCAGGCTGAGCTACACCCCGAAAGGCCGCGTACTATAAAGCA
>JBOIBD010000259.1:0-2772 GCA_050739415.1 Gammaproteobacteria bacterium
GGTGTCCTGCGCCCCGGCCCGGCCCGACAGGGCCTCCAGCACGGTGGAGACCAGCGACGCGCAGTCCGGGCTCAAGTCGCCGTACAGGACCCCGGCGCCGCCCAGCGTGGTATCCAGCCGCACCGACGGGGCCAGAGCACCGTCACGCGCTCAGGATTTGAACCCAACAACATCCCAACAACATCCCAACAACAACCCAGCAAGCCTCCACGCGTCCAAGATTTGCTGCGACCCGCTTGTGAACCCGCGTGGCCTTCGTGAATGCGCGAGCCGGTTACGCCGGTGGCTTTTCGAACCTGGGCTCCAAGTTCCCCGTGGCCCTCACCGCCGGGCTTTATGTCTGCGCTTCCGCGGCTCTTTACCCGTAAACCTCCATACGCCCAAGTTTTGCTGCGGCCCGTTTGTGTCCTGTTTGTGAGCCTGTTTGTGGCTTGCTTGCTGGTTTCGCGTTGGTGCGCCCGCAGCCTGGCCCTTGTCACCAACGTCGCCGGCGTTGTGTCTGCCGGTGCGGCCCGTTTGTGGCCTGTTTGTGAGCCTGTTTGTGGCTTGCTTGCTGGTTTCGCGTTGGTGCGCCCGCAGCCTGGCCCTTGTCACCAACGTCGCCGGCGTTGTGTCTGCCGGTGCGGGCTGTGCAGGAAAGAGCTGCGCGTGTCAGTTACGCCAGTAGCCTTTGCTATTGCAACGCTTACATGACCATGCCAGATTGCCGGCCGAGTTCGTACCGCCGTCCGCAACCCGTTTAACGTGCTCTAGTGTGCCCGGCAAGCCGACGAATCTGCCGCACCATTTACAACGCCCGCAGTACGCGAGGTACACAGCTAGTACATCTGTCCATACCAGCATCGGCAACGGCTGAACAGTGATCCATTCTCCATTGTCGTCTTGCCTGCGTCTTGGCTTGTTGGCATTCTTAGCTTTCGCCCGGCATGCAGACTTTAGCTCACTCGTTACTATGCAAGTCGAATGATTCACCGTCTCCCGTTCCAATCTGTGCCGGTATCCAGTCGGGCGTGTCGTCAGCATAGAAATCAATCTTTGCTTCCAAGCTTGCGTCTTTTGGCACTAGCATGCCGTCGAAATCTTCCACGATATCCGATCGTGCCATAGATACAGAATGCTCTACAGCTTTGGGTATTGTCCGAACCGGTTCGTCTGGAGACTGCCTAACTGGCAACCGTTCCCGTTTATTAGTCCAGTCGAAACTAATGTTACGTGAAAACGGCTGGAATGTCGCGTGCTCGTCCCAAGCATTTCTATGTGCGGCGTCCGCCAGACCGACAAAATGGATAGCATCGGTAATCGATCCGTCCGCACGCTGCCGTTTATTGATTGTAACCGTGCCAAGGTTCATAGTGCCGAACTTAACCATCATCCAGTATGCATCTTCGAACTCTTTAATATGCGGATACAGCATGGACGGCGGAACACCGCGTGTCTTAGATTGCGCTTGCGTTGTTCCGGGCGGCCAGTAGACGCCGCCTTGCACGATAAACAACCCGCGCGGGAATACTTCCCGTGTCCATTCGCCTAGTTGCGCGTGTTCTTTGTCTTCGACGGGAACCGACGGGATCTCGGGACTGCCCTTAAAGAACACAGCGTCGGTCGCTGTCATCACAACGTCTTTGCCGCATTGCAACCCGCGTTCGCAAGTCTGTTCGTGGATAAGACGCATGATCCTTGCGCGCGTCCACGCGGTAATGAACGACGCTTGCGCATAGTCCAGATACGGCGGTTCGGACTTACCGCGTTTCTGCTGCGCTAGAACTCCGTACATGCTGTTAAGCGCTAGCTTCAATGGCTTGCCGCGGTTCTTGCCTAGCATTTGCCTACGGTGAAACATCTCAGAGATCATGCCATCGCGCAGATACTTGCAATCACACTTCTGACCAGCAACCAGCGTCCACGAATCTAGTGCTTCTATATCCTGGTGTCGCGCTTCGTTAACCTCGAAATTCCAATACCACCCGGTTGTTTCCAGCGGACGGGAAATGCAGCCGTGTTCGTCGCGATGCGGAAGCCCCATGAACTGCGGGTGATCCGGGTCAGCTTCCCAGTCTGGTACTAGCACCCACGTAGGTTCGCCGTCCGCGTATTGCTGCTTTAGCGATGTAACCTGTCGCGAGTACGTAGCGCGGACGTATTGCAATGCGAATTCGTCGCCGCGTGGCGGCCTGTGTTCCCATCGAAGATGACGCTTGCAAGGGAACCGTGTAAACGCATCAGGGTAGGCCGACGTAAGATCAAACTCAGTAATCCGGCCTAGGACAGGACCGAACAATTGTGTCTCAAACCAACCGCCGTACATCGCTTGCGCCGCGGCTACTCTCACTTCTGACGGAACGCGGTTTAGCGCTTCTTCTTCTTTGCGCGTCGGCACCTGATATGTTCCGAATACCCGCTTGGCTAGTGAACCGGGACCTTCCCAATTACGAGGTCTGCCCAATCCGGTATCTGACCATGCGCCAGCAAACTTGACCATCAACTCGGCTAGATGCACGCATTCAAGTCTGTTGTACTCGATAACGGCGGCTATTTCGCCGGGATCGGTAAACGTGATCTGTTCGCGCAGGCTATCTTTTCCCAACGCGATAAGTTCCCGTTCGGTTTCTGTACCGGTCTGCCAATCGCTGATTGCCTTGACAAACGAGCATTGGAAGTTGGTGAATACGTCAGAGATCACTATCCGGCTACCGCGCGAGGGGCAGGGATTCGTCAAAGTCGGGTGTGACGATGCGTGACTTATGAGGTGGGGCGGGGCGTCCGGCGGACGGG
>JBOIBD010000260.1:0-2730 GCA_050739415.1 Gammaproteobacteria bacterium
GCGTGGTGCCGGACCAGTTGAGCGTCAACAGATCCCGCGGCACGTTGCGGGTGACATTGAAACCCCAGGCCGTCACGCCGTGGCCGAATTGCAGGCTGCGGGTGTCAATGGCGATTTCGGCGGTCCACCCGTGTGCGTTGCGTCGCACCGCCGCCTGCCAGATGCCATCCCAGTTGTAGTCCACGCCATTGTTGCTGTTGGTGGCCGGAGTAGGCGCGAGCAGACCATCGGCCATGGCGCCAGCCGCGTTCACCTGGAAGACATAGGCCACGCGCCTGGTGCCGAAGCTGTCAATCACGAAACCGACGTAATCGTCATTACCTTGGTTGCCGTCGCGCACCAGTGTGTGGGTGGCGATCCTCGACGGGTCTGGATCGTCGCAGATTACGCCGATGTAGAGCGTATGGCCGTCGTGTAACAGCAGGATCTTCGTGTGATAAGGCGTTGGCTGGCCGGGATGTGGGCTCTGCTGGGTGAGGTCTTCGATCACGCCGGCGTGCTGCCAGGCGGGCTCGTCCAGTTTGCCGTCAATGGTGATGGAGCCGGAGGCTGGCAGCACGGCGACGGTTGGCGCACTGGCGGATTCGGCCCAGACATGGGGCGCGCAAAGAAACGCCAGACAGAAGAAAGGCAAGGGAGAAAACCGGAAACGCGGACGGTGCATGTAGTATTTCCCTGGCGCGCGTTGCGCGATGCTTTCCTATCAGATGCGTCAGCTGTGAAAAGTGTTTAGCGTGGGACAAATATATTTTTGCGTTGGGAATGGAACTCTGCGCGGGTTGATTGGTCATCGGCGGATTGTTGTGGGAGCGGCGATACTCGCCGCGATAATTTGAACTTTAGAATCGCGACGGGGACCGTCGCTCCCACAGGCGGTGCTGCTCTTGCAGAGATACCGCTGCCGCAATCGGTGAAGCAGTTCACGGTACCTGCAGGGTGATGTTACCGCTGAGAGTGCGCGCGTTTACCTGGGCATCGCCGTTGCCGCTGACAAAGTGCAGCTCCAAACCGGGACCATACTCGCTGGTGCGCTGTGGTTTGGGTCCGAAATTATTGTCAATGTTGCCGCTAAAACTGGAGATGTCGAAGCGTGCATCCGGAGTCTTGGAGAAAGTCAGCGACAGATTACCACTGGTGCTGTTGAAGCTGTAATTGCCGGATTTGGCGAGTGTAGCGGAAAAGGCCACATTGCCAGCAGTGGAATTCAGTCGCGCACGGTCTAGGCGGCTCTGCAACACTTTGACAGTGCCACTGATGCTTTCGGCCTGCACGTCACCCTCCACAGTGGTTATTCTCACATCGCCGCTGATGCTGTGGCCGAGAATGTGAGCGCCGCTGGCGGAGCCGTTAATGGCTACATCGCCGCTGACTGATTTGGCACCAATATCGCTGTCACGCGAGTCGAGCGTCACATTACCACTCACGCTTTCCAGTTGTGCGCTGCCGCTGAGACCATGTGCGCCGATGTCGGCACTCACGGTGTTCACCGTCAGGCGGCTGGCAATCGGCACTTGGATGGTCAAATCGGCTTCGGCATTGTTATGCGAATTCTCCGGATACACCGCACGGATTTCCACACCGTTTCCGGTGTTGTGGAAATCGAGTGTCACGCCATCTGTCAAAGTGCCGATGACCTGCACCTGGTCTTTGTCCCAGCCTTGCACCTTGATCGAACCGGCCACGTTGTTAATCCGTACGGTGCCGTTCGGTGTGACTTTGAGCGTCTGGTTGATCTGCGCACCGCCACTTGCCGGATCGGCATAGGCGGAATTCGCGGTCAGCATCATTAGCGTGAACAGGCCGATGCTGGCGATGAACATCATCAAAGAGTAAGTCAGTACCAGTAATGTGCGTTTCATATTTCCGTCCTCGCGGTAGTTTGAATCTGAGCCTGCTGGGCTTCGTTCATAAGTTGGGCTTGTTGCTGATATAGATTGAACAAGAGCGCCCGCAGGTTTACATCGTTAGGATATTTTTTGAGCGCCGCCTCGGTATGCAGAATGTCGGCATGGACCATGTGCAGATTGTCGAGCAGCGCGGCGCGGGCCTTCGGCGGCAAGTTTGTGTCGCTAGCAAGCTGTACAGTGAAGCGCGCGAGCAAATCAACAGTCTCGGTGGCAATATCGCGGTTTGCGGGAACAGTGGTCGCGGCAGACTGATTGCCGGGCGCCGGCGCATGCATGGGCAGTATCAGCCAAGTTACGGCCACGGCGATTGCTACGACTGCGGCCGCGGCGGTCACGTTCAGGACAGTGCCCGGCCAGGTCGTGATGCTGCGACGGGCAATGCGCGCGGCAATGCCGGGCCAGAGGTCGCGCGCCGGTTCGATCGTGCGCGGCAGCTTGGCCAGCTCCTCGTTCAGTTTGTTATCCGATTCATTGTTCATGTCTGTACCCTCGCTTGCAGCAATTGCCGCGCCCGGTGCACGTGTGCCTTGCAGGTGCCCGTAGCAATGCCGGTCATGCCGGCGATTTCCTCGTGACTGTAGCCCTCGATGGCGTGGAGCACGAACACCGCGCGCGCCGCCGGTGGCAACGTGGTGATCAGCGTTTCCATGTCTATATCGGCTTCGGGCGCCTCGTCCGGCGCCGGTAGACTGTCCATGAGCTTTTCGCCGCCTGATTGCACCAGCTGTAAATGCCGGCGTTCCAGTTTCAGCCGTTGCAAGGCCACGTTGATGGCGATGCGTGTCAGCCAAGTGCCGAAACTGCTCTCGCCGCGGAACCGGGG
>JBOIBD010000261.1:0-2722 GCA_050739415.1 Gammaproteobacteria bacterium
CGATTCCCGAAAAAGGCGGTGCTTATGATAAACGAAATGCGCTGCGACTACGCCGGCATGGCATAATCCGCGCATGCGAATTAGACGCGTATTGATCTACCCTGTAGCCGCTGCAGTCGCCAACATCATCGGCATCGGTTATTTCAGCTTTGGACGTTGGCACACGTCACCTAAAACAGCTGCCTTGCTGCTAAATCCACCCAAAGCCCTTCCGCCCTTCAGCCTGAAAAATGACAGCGATGCGTCGTTTGCAAACACCGACCTCGAAGGTCATTGGAGTCTGTTATGTTGATGACGCGCAAAATATTTATTGCATTATTCATTGCGCTTTCACTCGTTCCATTCGCGAGTCATGCGGACGGCCCGACCGTGGCCGCCAGCCACGTGTGGATCCGAGCAGCGCCCCCAGGTGTCAAAGTCATGGCGGGCTACCTGACACTAGAGAACCTTTCCGACCAGACGCTCACCCTGATTGGATTCACCAGTCCGGATTTTGGGTCAGTGATGGTGCGCAACAGCTTGCAAAAGGGTGTTACGGACAGTATGGCACCCGTCACCAATCTTGCCATTCCCCCACACAAGAGCATCGTCTTCGCACCCGGCGAGTATCGCCTGATGCTCATGCAGCCCATCAAACAGCTTTATGAAGGTGACCTTGTAACCCTGATACTCGCATTCTCCGATCACTCTTCACTTATTATCATGGCGCCTGTGCGCCATGATAATCCACAGCATTAAGCACACCCCGCGATGGACGAAAATGAGGCCCCCCTCATCGATTGGCTGAAAGCTGGCCCGCAGTATCTACTGCCACAGCACACCATCACGCGTACAACCCACTGGCTCACGCGCGTCGAGATTCCGGCGGTCAAGAATTGGCTGATACGGAGTTTCATCCGTCACTTCAAGGTGGACATGCACGACGCCGCGGAACCGGAAAGCCGTGCGTATCCGAGTTTCAATGCCTTCTTCACCCGCGCGTTGCGTGCGGGTGCGCGTCCCATCTCACCAGAAGCAGGAACCATCGCTTGTCCGGTGGATGGCACCGTGAGTCAGGGTGGAAACATCAAACGGGATTCCATCTTTCAGGCCAAGGGCCATAATTTTACGACGCAAGAACTGTTAGCGAATACAAACCTGGCCGGCCTGTTTGCCGACGGGATATTCACGACGCTGTATCTTTCGCCGCGGGATTATCACCGCATCCACATGCCGCTGGACGGCGCACTGCGGCAAATGTTGCACATACCCGGCCGCCTTTTCAGCGTCAATCCACCCACCACTCGCACAGTACCCAATCTGTTCGCACGCAACGAGCGCGTAGTGACGGTGTTCGAGACGCTAGCCGGCCCCATGGCGATCGTCATGGTGGGTGCGCTGAACGTGGCCAGCATCGAAACGGTATGGGCCGGTGAAATTACGCCGCCGCGTCCAAAGCAGATACATGCGTGGAAATATCAGGATAATGAAATCGCCCTCCAGAAAGGCGCAGAGCTGGGGCGTTTCAACATGGGGTCCACTGTGATTCTGCTGTTCGGCCGGAATCGGGCACGTTGGAATGTGGCTCTGACAGCCGGCGCAAGTGTGCGTATGGGTCAGCACATCGGAAACTTGCTTTGAAATTAGGCCAACGCTTCCAGAAATATCGTACTCAGCTTTTCCAAACCGGAGCGATCTTCCTCATCAAACCGTGCCAGCTTCGGACTGTCAATGTCCAAGACGCCGAGAAGTTCATGGCCTTTTAGCAGTGGCACTACCACTTCCGATAAAGATATTCCGTCACAAAAGATATGACCGGAAAACTTGTTGACATCCGGCACCACGATGGATTCGCGCTTCTCCGCCGCGATGCCACACACGCCCTTACCCACTCGAATATGCACGCAGGCGGGTTTACCCTGAAAAGGTCCAACCAGTAATTCGCCATTTTTCAGGAAATAAAAACCCACCCAGTTCACATCCGGTAAGGCGTGATACAACAAAGCTGAAAAATTCGCTGCATTCGCGATCAAATCATGCTCATTGTGCAATAGTCCGCGTGCCTGCATAGCGAGCTCTTCGTACAAATTGCGCTTGCTTGTGGCCTGGATAGTCTTCAGTTCAAACATAGGAAATTATGAGAAGTACCAATAACCAGTAGTCATTATACTCTGGCAAAATCTCGGCGTTGTCACCTGAATACGACAATGCGGGATCGCTTATTTAAGCACGTCAACATACCAAAGGATGTGCGCCTTCGGCCAGTCCAGGTTGCGATTTATGAAATTTGGGTTTATTTTTATTCTGTAGTTCTGAAAACACCACGATTTTCGGACACATACGGAAGATTTCCAGGCGCCATCACACAACAATGGAGAATATCGTCATGAGCAAGAGTCCTTTTCTTACCGACATCGAAACCATCCGCAAACGTGCCCGTGAGCACATCCAACGCGGTGCCGTGACCGAGGGCTACAAAGCAGACCGCGAGACTGTGCTCAAACTCTTGAATGACTCACTGGCAACCGAAATTGTGTGCGTGCTGCGCTACAAGCGTCATTACTTCATGGCTAGCGGCATCCACGCGGACAGTGTCGCGCAGGAATTCCTTCAGCACGCCAACGAGGAACAGGGTCATGCCGACCAGATTGCCCAGCGCATCGTACAACTGGAAGGCGAGCCGGATTTCTCACCTGCCAGCTTGCTGAGCCGCAGTCATTCCGAATATGCCGAAGGAAAAGAC